>JAWOFC010000088.1:0-6955 GCA_046482455.1 Halanaerobacter sp.
GAAATTTGCTTTTATTACGAATAATTAATAAATAGAGATGGATAACTAGGAGGGGAGCCGATGCAGAAAGAAATAACTGTTGTTCTAATATTATTAATTATGTCAGTTTTTATTACTTCCCAAGTTCAGGCAGTTAATAATTCTGCTTTTCAGAATTATAAGTTAGCAGTACAGTCTTTACAGGCAAAGGATTTGGAGCAGGCTGAAGAGTATTTAGATAAAATAGTATTAGCTGATCTTCCCTATTCTGAATATTTAGCTAAAGCTATTTATCTAAAGACTATTTTAATAACTTCTGAAGTCAAGAGTGATTTAAAGATTAAAGATTATATTTCAGAAGGGGAAACAAAAATCCCATTAGAGAATGAGGAAAAAAGAGAAAGATTTAGCCAAGAGAAAGATAGTTATGAGTTAGAGGCTAAAAGGAAAATTGATACTCTATTAGGATTAAGTAATTATTTATTGTCTAATTTACCACCGGTGGAGTTTGATTTTGAAAGGATTCCTGATATAGGTCAAGCAAATACTAATACAATAGAAGAAATTTCTAGTGGGGATCTACCCGACCAGGAGATGTTGAATACTCTGCAGAGGGATTTAACTTTGCAGAACTTTAATCAATATTTAGATTTAACTTTAGGGGTCAAGGAGTTTAATAACCTTTTTGTGATTAAAGCTCAAAAGAGGGATACTTTATCTAAAATAGCTGAGAATTATGACTTACCTGTGTCGTTATTAATGGAAGTAAATAGTCAGATTGAAGATCCTAATATGATTCATCCTGGTCAAAAGATTTATATTCCTAGGGTTAATAGCTCGCATATTAATTATCCCTCTTATTTTTATCATATTTCTGTTGCTTCTTATGAAGCGAATAAAGAACGTAAAGAAGAGATTAATCGCTTAGTGGTGAGTGCCTATCAGCTTACTGAAGAAAAGGATAATATGGATTTTGATTATAAGTCTAAAGCCAAAGAATTATCTGAAAGTATGGAAACAAGAGAGTATAAGGAACAATTAAAAAAGCAGTCTGAAAAAATAGATAATCAAAATCAAGAATTGAAGGAATTAAGGGGAAAATACAATGAATTACTAGATCAATTAGAAAAATTACAAGATGAGAAAAATGAAGATGAACAATCTAGTTCAGGGGAGATTAATCTAGATGATGATTCTAACTCAGATTATGAACCTGATGATGATTCCTTGACCTATTAAAAGTGTGGTCACACTTTTAAACTTCTGAATTTTTTGTTATTACGATTAGATGACAGAATAAATGTTACTTAAACTATAGATTTTTAGCGAAAGAGATTATTTATTTAAAACTAATACCTTAAGGTTAAGGGGTGAGAATATGAAGAAATATATAGGCATCTTATCTGTAATGTACATTATTGCAATTATTATAAAATTAAAGGATAGTAAGAAGAGTTTTAGCCAACATCTAGAAGAGTATAAAGAGTTAAAGAGTAGATTGAAATTAGTTGGTCAACAGCAAAATCCTTTTGCAATGATGAAATTTTTAAACAGTCTCTTTTATTTCTTCTTATTTATGTATTATATAGCTGTTTTGTTTTTCTTTAAAGATTTTTTGGTCTTAGATTTCTTTACTTATTTATTAATTATAGTTAGTGCTTATAGATTAGGAAGAAAACTATTAATTAATTCACTAGATGATTTTGAAGAAACAGTTAAATATGAAAAGAATAATTATCAAAAGAAACAGAAATTTGACTTTTTAATCGGACTAATTGAATTTGCTTACGCTTTTAATGCTTTATCTTTGATTAGCTTTTATTATTAAGAGATTAAGGTAGCCCTAATATAGGCTACCTTATTTTTTGATTAAACTCCTTAGTATTGATAATTGCATTTAAAAGGGTAATAACACCATCTAGTTCATCCTCTTTGATATATCTAGTATCTTCTACCTCATCATTTTGAATTCGTTTTAGATCTTTTACTATTTCTTTTAGTCCATTTAAATCAGTATAGTCTAGCATATCAAATACCCCCTTGAATATAAGTTTATTATTTGTTCAAATTATTATTTTAATGCTAAGAAAGTAGTTATTAACTTGGATATTAAATCCACTTTTAATTGTGAGGTGTTAATTATGTGGGAGAAAAAATTAAAGCAGAGAGAGAAGGTTAGAGACAAACATTTGTTACCTAAATTATATAAGTTAGGTTATCAGATTGAAGAGATTGAGTTCCATCATCAGCAGTTAGTAGAAAAAGGTAGACGTCAGATAAAGATTACGGCAGATGTAGTAGTTAAAATTGCAGGAAGAATCGCCATAGTAATTGCAACTAGAAGCGGCAGTGAAGATTTAACAGACCATTTAAAGACTCAGACCTTATCTTATGCTCGACTCTTATCATCTTCAGCTCCAATTATAATTCTAACTAATGGTTTGGAAGAAGAGATTTATCATACATATCGAAATGATAAGTTATCTAAGATTCCTAGCAAAGAAAAATTAGAAGGGTTAATAGAGGAAGATTACAATTTGAGCTGCCATTTAGAAGAACAGGCGCGTGATGATGTCTTCACTTCAATCTCTTTATGGGACTTTACTAAAGAAAAAAGTCCTTATCATCAACATTCGATGCGTCCTTATAATTCTTGTTTGCAGGATGGTATTTTGGAGAATGAGATCTTTCATAATTCCAATTATGAACCTAACTTGGTGGGAGAAGATGAAACAGTTTCGATTAGAGTCAGTAGTTATAGGAATTTAGTGGATCATATCTATCTTTATTATACAAGTGATGGAACTGTGCCCCAAGGAGAGAAGGGAAAAGTAGAAAATGGGATTAAGGTTGAGTTAAGTCATAAATATAGGGAAATATCTCCTGGAGAATTTCAGGGTATAGACTGGTGGTCAGCTAAGATACCAGCTCATAAGAAGGGGACAAGGGTTAGATATATTATCGAAGGTTATGACAGTCAAAGAGATAAGTCATACTATGCTGAAGATGGTGTTGAAAAGAGTAATGCTAACTATTTTTCTTATTTAGTAGAAGAGTTTAAAAGTCCTAATTGGGCTAAAAATGCTATTGTCTATCAGATTATGATTGATAGATTCTGTGATGGAGATCCGAGTAATAATTATGACTTATCTTATGATAAAACAGGCTATCAAGGCGGTGACTTACAAGGGATAATTGATAAATTAGATTATATTAAGGATTTAGGAGTTACAGCTTTGTGGCTCTCTCCATTTTATAAAGGAGAAGGTTATCACGGCTATCATATTACTGATTTTTTAGAGGTTGACTCTCATTTTGGCAGCCGAGAAAAGCTGCAGACTTTGGTTAATAAAGCACATGATTTAGGGATGAAATTTATTTTAGACTTTGTACCGAATCATACTTCTCATGAACATCCTTTCTTCCTAGCAGCACAGGATGATAAAAGTAGTACTTATTATGAATGGTATGATTTTTTTGACTGGCCGACTGATTATAAAAAGTTCTGTGGTGTAGCTGAATTACCGAGTCTTGATACAAGTAAAGTAGAGGTTAGAGAGTATATTATTTATAAACAAGCTTTATATTGGCTGGATGAATATGGGGTTGATGCTTTAAGAATTGATTATGCTTATGGACTCTCTCATGATTTCTGGACAGAGTTTAGACAGGTGATTAAATCTAAGTATCCAGAGGTCTATATTTTCGGCGAAGTCTGGGAAGGGCCAGGTAAGATCAAGCAGTTTGAAGGAGAATTAGATGGCTGTCTTGATTTTTCTTTAGTCTGGTCTTTTAGAGAATTATTTATTTATGGCAGCAAGAAGATATCTCAATTTGTAGAAGATTTAGATTATTTAAATGATTATTATGCTGAAGAATTTATAATTAATAGATTTCTTGATAATCATGATATGGATCGTTTCTTGTGGGAGGCAAAGGGGGATAAAGAGAAGTTGAAGTTAGCTGCTGTCTGCCAATTTACTTTAGCAGGGGCCCAGTTTATTTATTATGGGACAGAAGTAGGTCTTTCTCAGCAAGAACCCTGTTTTGACGATAATACAGGACGACTTATTTTTGATAATTCAAGGGATTTTATGCTCTGGGGTGCAGAGCAGGATAAGGAACTTTATAATTTTTACCAGAAGTTATGTAGAATTAAAAAGGAGAATGAGTTCTTAGCTACTGGTCAGCGTCAAGACTTAGTGGTTGATGATAGGGCAGGAATTTGGGCTTATATGAAATATAATGATGAGGATGAAATTCTAGTAATTTTAAATATAAGTCAAGAACGAAATAAGATTAATCTTGATTTGTCTGCTTTTAATCAGGCTAAGAAGAAGTATTTAGTAGATTTATTGACTACAAATAGATATCAAATTATTGAGAGTAGACTACAGATTGAACTAGAGCCGCAGCAGAAGCTGATTTTGCAATAAAGAGAACTTATGAAATGGGAAATCAATAATTCACTTTGAATTAAAATAAAAGATAATGTATAATTAGAGTAGGAATTATACATTAAGAAATATAGTAATTTAGTTGAGGAGTGTCGAAGATGCTAAAGGTTGCTTTAATAACATTAGGATGTGCGAAAAATGAAGTTGATTCTGCGATTATGAATCAAATTTTAAGAGATGCAGACTATAAATTAATAGATGATTATCAAAGTGCTGAAGTAATAATTGTTAATACTTGCGGGTTCATAGCAGATGCTAAAGAAGAATCGATTGAAACTATTTTAGAATTGGCAGAGTATAAAAAGGAAGGTAATTGTAAACTATTAGTAGTGACAGGCTGTTTAGCCCAAGGATATAGTACAGAATTAAAGGCAGAAATGCCTGAAATTGATATTATGTTAGGTACGGGTAATTTTGATAAGATTGCTGCATTAATTGAAGATGGGTTAGCTGGCGAGAAGAAGGTTAAAGTCTCTAGTCCTAATTTTAATTATGATAATTATACTGCTGAGACTACAATTAGTAATCAAAATGCAGCTTATGTAAAGATTGCTGAAGGTTGCAATAACAATTGTTCATACTGTCTGATTCCGGACTTAAGAGGTGCTTTAAAAAGCCGGAGCAGGGAGAGTATTATTAAGGAAGTCAAACAGTTAGCCCAGCATGGTGTACAGGAGATTAATCTGATTGCTCAAGATATTACCCAATATGGTCTTGATTTAGTAGGTCAAAAGCAATTAGTTCCTTTATTAAAAGAATTAGTTGAGATTGAGGGGCTAAATTGGATTAGGTTATTATATGCTTATCCTCTGCATATTACTGATGAGTTAATCGATTTAATTGCTCAAGAGGATAAGATATGTAATTATTTAGATCTACCTATTCAACATGCTGATGGTGAGATTAGAGCTAAAATGAATCGCGCCGGCAGTAAAGAAGATATTTTAGCAGTCATTAATAAATTAAGAATTAAAATTCCAGATATTACTCTAAGAACTTCAGTAATTGTTGGTTTTCCCGGTGAGACTGAGAGACATTTCCAGGAGCTATTGGAGTTCATTAAAGAGGCTGAATTTGATAATTTAGGCGCCTTCACTTATTCACAAGAAGAGGGAACTGCTGCTGCTAAAATGGATTGTCAGATTCCCCAGGATAGAAAAGAGGAACGCTACCAAAGAGTGATGAAACTGCAGAGTGATATTTCCTATCGGAAGAATCAAGAGTGGGTAGGAGAAGAGTTGGAGGTTTTAGTTGAAGACTATCAATCTCGCAAACCGCGGATTATGTTGGGCAGGAGTCAAAGAGAGGCCCCAGAGGAGATTGATGGGGCAGTATTTATTAAGGATACTGCTGCTGAGAAAGGGGAATTTATAACTGTGGAAATTACTGAAGCACAAGAATATGATTTGATAGGAGTGGAAGTTAGATGAATTTAAATATAGCTAACCAGATTACTTTATTGAGAATTGCTTTAATTCCAGTCTTTATGTTCTTCTTATTAGTAGACCCGATTGGGAGTGGAGAGTATATAGCAGTAGCAATCTTTATTGCTGCCGCTATTACTGATGCAATTGATGGGTACTTAGCCCGCAAAAGAGACTTAGTAACCAACTTTGGTAAATTTGCTGATCCAGTTGCTGATAAGTTGTTGATAGCAGCTGCTTTAGTCTCATTGATTGATTTAGGTCAGATATCTGCGTGGCCGGTAATTATTATTTTAGCACGAGAGTTTGCAATTACTGGATTGCGGGTCTTAGCTGCTGCCCAAGGGATTGTGATAGCAGCGAGTAATTTAGGAAAGTATAAGACTAATGCTCAGATTTTTGCTATTATATTTTTAGTCTTAGGTAGAGCCACTCCTGCTGTACCAGAGTTGATTGGAGTGATCTTATTATGGGTTGCTGTAGCATTAACAGTTATTTCAGGAGCTGATTATATGATTAATTCCCGGGAAGTGATAACTGATGAAGATTAAGAATAGTTGGATTAAGTTGTTGGCTACAGGATTTTATAGCGGTTTGAGCCCAGTTGCACCAGGGACAATGGGGACTTTAGTAGGGTTAATCATACTCTATGTGAGCTTTAAAGTTAATCTGATTCAGCAGATTGGTTTTCCAGCTGCTTTCTTAGTTGTGTTTGCAGCTGTGATTATTGCCCAGTTGGCCCAGAATAGAATTTATGAAGAGAAGGATGACCAAGAGATTGTAATAGATGAAATAGCTGGTTACTGTTTAGCAATGTATGCTCTACCAATTAATATGTTAATTCCTGCTTTTGTGATGTTCAGAATTTTTGATATTTGGAAGCCTAAGCCGGTTGCGCGCTTAGAAGAATTAGAAGGTGGTTTAGGTGTTGTTGCAGATGATTTAGGAGCAGGATTAATTACTGCTATACTTTTGAATTTTATTTTATTTTTTGTATAAACCCACATTTTTTAATCAAATTTGATTAAAAAACCTCCTATATAGTTTGAAATTAAATAGTTAGTGTGTAATAATAGATTGGAGTTAAATTATTAT
>JAWOFC010000119.1:0-4214 GCA_046482455.1 Halanaerobacter sp.
CTTCGTGTAGCCCCAGGCTCTCTACTTTGAGCTAGAAACTCAGTGCAATCTAGATACATATTCTTTGCTTATTACCTACTTGCTACTGCTTTTCCTGATTTTCCTACTTCTACTCTTTACTGTTTTTTTCTACTTTTTACCGTCCCTCCGGGTTTTGCTTCACAAAACCCTTCGTGTAGCCCCAGGCTCTCTACTTTGAGCTAGACACTCAGTGCAATCTAGATACATATTCTTTGCTTATTACCTACTTGCTACTGCTTTTCCTGATTTTCATTCACTATCTTTAAAGCTTCCCCCACTACTTCATCAATATTCAACTCAGTAGTATCAATCTGATAAGGAGTACATTGATATCTCTCTTTTCTTTCTTCTAAAAGAGATCTAATCTTAGCTAATGGATCTGCAACCTCTAATAAAGGTCGATTATCATCATCTTTAGTGCGCTGATAGATCTCTTCTGGTGTTGCCTTTAATAAGATCACAATTCCATTCTGCTTCAGATTAGCTATATTCTCATCACGTAAGATTACTCCTCCACCAGTAGCAAGTACTTGCTCATCTCTACTGCCTATCTTAGCAGTGACTTTAGTCTCTACATCACGAAAGTACTCTTCTCCATCTTCAGCAAAAATATCTGGAATAGCTCTCCCATCTTCTTTCACAATCTCTTCATCTAAGTCAACAAAGTCATAATCTAATTCTTCTGCTAGCCTATGTCCAATGGTACTCTTACCTGTCCCCATAAATCCAATTAGTGATATATTCATTATTATCTACCTCTGTTCTAGTTTTTTTAGATAATTATTATAGTTATCTCGTATCTCTTCTATACTATCGCCGCCAAACTTAGCTAAGAAAGCTTTAGCCAATTCAAAAGCAACTACATTCTCTCCTACAATACTAGCTGCTGGTACTGCTGTCACATCAGAACGCTCTACACTCGCCTTAAACTCCTCTTTTGTTTCTAAATCTACAGAAGAGAGAGGCTGATAAAGTGTTGGGATCGGCTTCATTGCTGCTTTAATAACTAAAGGCTCTCCATTAGTCATACCACCTTCAAATCCTCCCGCATTATTACTCAAACGATAAAACTCATCATCATAAGCAATCTCATCATGCACTTCAGAACCGCGCCTCTTGGCAGCCTCAAATCCTAATCCTACTTCCACTCCTTTAATTGCTTGAATACTCATTAAAGCTTGAGCCAACTTAGCATCTAATTTACGATCCCAATGGACATGACTACCTAATCCTGCCGGCAGTTTAGTTGTTCTTACTTCAAAAACCCCACCTAAGGAGTTACCCTCTTCTTTACAGTCATCAATCTCAGTTATCATATCTTCAGTAACTGCTTCATCGACACATCTCACTTCTGAGCTTGCACTCTTCTCTCTAATCTCAGCAAAACTTAATTCTCGCTCAGGCAGCTCTACTCCTCCAATTCTCTTCACATGACTAGTTACATCAATACCAAACTCTTTTAATAAGATTCGTCCAAAAGATCCAACTGTGACCCGCATTGCTGTCTCGCGAGCACTAGCCCGCTCTAAAATATTTCTTAAATCAGTCTGATTATACTTTAAAGCTCCTGCTAGATCAGCATGCCCAGGACGGGGCTTAGTTACTTTCGGCTTAACAGTCTTAATCTTATTCTCCTTATGAATCTTAACTTCATCCTGCTCATAGCCGTTATCACCAAAAGGGGCTAATACTTCTTCCCAATTCGGCCAGTCATCATTCTCTATTTGAAAGGAGATGGGAGTTCCTAAGGTTTTACCTCCTCTGATCCCAGAAAAAATATCAATCTGATCATCTTCAATCTGCATTCTACCGCCTCGACCATAGCCACCTTGTCTTCTTGTTAATTGTAAGTTAATCTCATCTTTATCAATCTCTAAATTAGCCGGCATTCCTTCTAAAATACCTGTAATTGCTTTACCATGTGATTCACCTGCAGTTAAATAACGCATCTTTTTTCCTCCCCATTGCTCTCTAAAATTCTAGATACAACGATTTTATTATATCAAGAAATTAGTCTTTATATCAATTTTTATCCTAAATTAATTGCAAAAAAGAAGACTACAGGGCCAAAGACCCTGCAGTTACCGATTCCACTCGACTAGTTTTCATCTTTTTCTATCTCGAGGGATGCGAAATACTTTCTCCCTCCTTTGGAAAGAACAACTCTCCTAGCAGCAATATCGATTATCTTGTAATCGCCAACCTCTGCACCACAATTAAGCAATAGACTCCGCCCCTGATATTCAATAATAGCTCTCTTGTGATTAATAATTCCTTTTAACTTTAGAGCACTCTTGACTTCTTTTAAATCAAGAGGCGGATTATTATTTTTGGTCTGATAAATAAATTCTGCCTCTTGATCACCTGTAGGTGAGAAAGGATTCTTATTACTCACTGCCCCGCCGTATATTTGAGATAGATTGACAGGTTTTGGCTTCTCTTCTTGCTTATCTTTTCTCTTTAACTTTGTTTTATTTACTTTCTCTTCCTGATTAACTTCTTTCTCTCCACTACTAAAGAATAAGATTCTAGTCCATAGAGCAGCAGCTAAGAATATTAAGCAGACTAATAATTTAACCTTTGGTCTAGCACTAAATTTGGCAAAGGGACTGTTCATCTTTTGTCTCCTTTAGAGGACAGAGCATAGATTGAGAGGAGTAATCGACTCTGCAACTTATTATTTTGCTTAGAAATATTCACTTCTTCTATGGTGACTAACCGACTTAAACTCTCTAACTCTTCAAAAAAGAGATTAATTGCTCTATATTCTCCTTCAACCTCTAAAAGAATTGGCAATTTCAAATAGCCCTTTTGCTCAATTATATCTTCTGCTAAGTACTTATTAAGCTTTAAGTTAGCATGAGCTACCAACTCCTTAAGTTCAGTTAAGAATTGATCAGTCTGCATCTGATAAGGAATGGCTCTTAAAATCTTTTCTTCTGATACATCAGCTGCTAATTTATCTCTAACTAGACTCTTCTTACTCTCTACTTCTTGCTCTAAATTTTGCAAACTCATCTGCTGGTCTTCTAATTTCTGCTTTAGATTAAAAACTTGCAGAAGTTGAGGGGTTAATTTAAAGAAAGAGAGACTGAGTACAATCATTAATACAATTAAGACTAATATAGTTGACAATTTATATTTTAAATTCATAGTTTCTTTCTCACCTGACCTTTAATTCTGAAGTACAGCTCTTCATTTTGCTCTTGATTAGACTCAGTTCTAACCCCTTCAAAATAAGGATACTTTTCCAAACGCTGAACTGTCTTTAGTAACTGTTGGTTCGTTTTAGCTTTAGCTGTAACTAATAGTTGATTATTTTGGGTGATTGTCAACTCTTGTAATTGAACCTGCTGAGGAATAATTAACTGTAAGTCATTAATCAACCAATTATAGTTCATATCATTCTCTAAATCATCAACCAAATTTGACTGCTGCTCTACTCTCTCTCTTGCCTCTAATTTATTAGCAATTACTTTTTCACTCGTTTTTAACTCTGTTAAGCCTCGATTTAACTTCTCTAATCTCATCTTGTAATCAGCTGCTAATCTTTCAATATAGTTATTTGTCCCCAGTAGAATAAAAAAGAGTGGTATCATAACTAATAGCGCTATCTTTTTATACTTCTCTCTCTTTCTCTCTTTCTTTATCTCATCTGGCAATAAATTAATCATTTTTTCACCTCTTGTTAACTAATTTTACTCTCGTGCAGAAGAGCAGCTAAACTAGGTATCAAAAAAGGTAACTTCTCTTTTAAAGAATGAAAACTAAACTCTCCCTTTGAAAATTGAAACTGCTCATATCCTGTCAATATATCAACCTCTACATTTAACTTCTTAGCAATCATTTTCTTTAGACCCTTTAATTTAGCACTACCACCTGTTAAGAGCACCTGCTCTATCTCTTCTTCTTGCTGTTCCCAATAATGAATCGATAAACTGATCTTTTTAACTAATTTAGTCACAGAAACAGAGGCTAAATCAAGTTTGAACTCTGGACTCTCTTTTAAGTCTTTAGCCTTGCGATGACTTAAATTTTGACATACACGTCCTGCGAGATGCAGATCCTGCCTGGTCGGGCGATACTCTGGAGGCGCGTTACGACGGTGACCCCATCGCCCACCGCGTCGTCCTCGAGGAAGTAGATGTCGCCCAGATGCACGCCAACGCGCAGACGCAGCGGGAGCGCCGGGT
>JAWOFC010000126.1:0-3488 GCA_046482455.1 Halanaerobacter sp.
AACTTGAATCTGCGGATAATTCAAGATGAAAACGGTATAACTTCTTTACGAATTAATACTGCCCGCAAGAAAGATAACGGCCGCTATAAAAAGATTAAGATACCCTTATATCTACCTCGCAAAGTAAATAAGAAAGGCACAGTCAACGGCAGAAACTATAGAAAGATGGTCTTAGATAAAGTTCAAAAGGAAGAAGCCTATTATGTAGAACTTATCCGTAAGGATGATGGATATTATGCTCATATAACTATCGAAGAAGATACTCCTGAAAAAATAACTACCGACCAATATGGGGTTATAGGAATTGATACTAATGTCGATGGTTTTGCTATAACTTGTGTGGATGAAGAAGGTAACTACAAATGGCATAAATGTATTACAAACCATGAATTGGCCTATACAAGAAGTAAGCGCAGGGTCAATCTCTGCGGCAATCTAGCCCAAGAAGTTGTTAGCTTGATTAAAGATAAGGGTTATGCGGTTGTTATCGAAGATCTAGAATTTAGACGCAATAGTTATCAATATGGTAATAAGACTTACAATCGTAAAAGCCATCAGTTCATCTATAGAAAATTGCTAACCTTTTTAGAAAGAGGATGTAAAAGAGAAGGGATTGAAGTTAAAAAAGTTAATCCTGCTTTTACAAGTATCATAGGTAAATACAAATATCAACATCAGTTTGGTTTCAGTCTTCATAATGGTGCAGCTATGGTTATAGCGCGCAGAGGATTAGGATGTGGTAAAGAAGAGATCCCTAAATATATCAGAGATAATGTTGTTAAAAGGTATTTAGAGCGCAGCAAACAGGATAAATTCTTTAATGATTATCATCATTGGGAACAGTGGGGCATTATAAACTCTGTTATCCAAAATCTAATCAATAAACGAGTTCAAAACCAGAGTAGCCAGAATGGACAATTGAAGCTAAATTTTAGTAATAAAGAAAAAACCAATCCAAAAGATTGGTCTTGGTCGCACCATCGAAAAGAGGTGTTAGACCTTGCAAACTAAAGAGGAGGTGACAAACCTGGTTATTAATTTATGGTTTAACAGATAGTTTCTGGTGAACAACCACCTAGCCTCGTTAAATCGAGAGGAAAGGAGTTCACCACAGTTACAAAACCCAAAGGGGAGGGAACGCCTCCATTCTTGCAGTACCTTGTTTTTTAGCAGGGGTTAGTCGAGATTTGCAGTTTGAAATAACTGCCCTTAATGGTCGAAACCTGTGAAGCCGTGACCTATATAGCCTATATTGATAATATATAGGTGTTTTTAGATAGGTTTTTATAACCAGGTTGGAGTGATGAAGCAGAAACTCGGCGGACTGATGTTAGGAATAATAGTCTGTCTCTTATTTTCAGCTCCTAGTTATGCTAAAGAGCCAGAATTTGAATTGGATATAGATAATACTAAGCTACAGCCTGGGGCTAGTGCTCAATTAACCTTAACTATTAAAAATGCTAAAGGAGCAGCAAAACCAGAGGTTAAAGGTTTGGATAATTTTGAAGTATTATCTCAAGGCTCAAGTACTCAGACTCAAATCATAAATTTTGAAACGACTTATATAAAGAAGTATCATTATAAGATTATGCCGCAAGAAAGAGGCGAATTTTCTCTGCAGGGTATAGTTGACTATGAGGGCCAAGAGTATAGAACAAATCAACTTGAAGTTGAGGTTGCAAAAGAGAGCAGAGCAGAAAAACAGAAGAGAGGCAAATTATTTATTGAGACTGAATTAGAGAAAGATAGAGTCTACTTTGGTGAAGAAGTGGTCTTAAGCTATAATCTCTTTTCGCGCTATAATATCCAAGATTACGGCTTTAAAGAGGGACCTGATTTTGATAATTTCATGAGTGAAAAGATTAAACAAGATCAGCTAGAGGCTAGTTATGTACGGATTAATGGGAAAAAGTATATAAAATATGAAGTTGCTAAAATAATCTTAACTCCTACTAAAACGGGCGAATTAAAGATACCCCGTCTTAACTTTCAGGCCAATATCAGCAGCGGGGACTTCTTTAATTCAGTTCAGGCTAAATACTTACAGACAGAGCCTAAGGAGATTGAAGTTCTGTCCCTACCTCAACAGGGTCAGCCGGATAATTTTTCAGGTTTAGTAGGAGATTTGAAGTTAAGAGGTGATTTAGGGGCTGATAAAGTACAATATGGTGACTCTATTAGCTGGCAGATTAAGGCTTTGGGAAACTGTAATCTAGATAATTTAGAAGAGCTGCTCCCAACAGAGCAGAAGGGGCTAGAGATTTATCAAAGTGAGAAAGAGAGTCAAGAGGAGATTAGAGACGGAGAGTCTTATAACCAAAAAGAGTTTGAGGTAATTCTAGTTCCCCAGCAGGGGGGAGAGATTAAGCTGCCTACGATTGAGATTCCTTACTTTAATCCTAAGACGGAAAGTTATGAATGGGCGAGATTAGAAGGTGAGAAGATTCAAGTTCTCGGGGGGTCAAAAGAGGATAGTTCTCAATCAACTACGAAAGAAACAGGTGTTGATAAAGAAGCTGACTTAGAGAGAGTGGAGATAAGTCAGATTCAAGTTAATGATGCTTCTGATGAATATTATACTTTAAAAGTTAAGAAAGATTATCTGGTGTGGGCTTTGATTATTGTAAGCAGCTTAGTCTTATTAATCGTCATTATATTTGTAATCAAAAAATATCGAGAGCCTAAGGATGATAGATTAAAAAATCTCTATCAAGAGCTTAAAGAGGTTGATTCAGAGGATGAGTTATATGAAGCTTTAAATCGGTTATTGAAAGCTAAGTATGATCTGAGCCTTAAGGCAGATACTAAGGCAGAGATTGAGGAGAAGATTGCAGACCAAGAGATAGTTGAGGCAGTAATTGAAATTATGGATTATAGGGCGCAGAGACGTTATGGTGCGGGAGAAGAAAGTATGGATTTAGAAGAAAAGATAAAAAAGTTTTCTAAAATATAAGCTAGTGCACGGAAAAAGTAGTATTTAGTATTAAATTTAAGAAAAAAGGAGATAATTAGATATATTACTTTAAGAGATGGGTTAAAACCCCATCTTTTTTTAGTTTTTGACCTTATTTTTTAGATTAGTTTTAGAATAATTTAATATAATAAAATTATATTAAATTTTAAACGTTATAGTAGCAGAGTATAAGAGGATTCGCGGCTAAGTTTATAATTAAAGTGTTAATAGCTGGGCTAGTATTAGTTGCTTTAATGTTTTTGACTTTATAAGTTTGAATTTAATCGTCCATTCTCCATTATCAATTCTCAATTTTGATGGAAGTGGCAGTAAATCTAGCTATCCATAAAGCATTGTAATGAGAGCTTTGAACTTAGCTGAGAGCACATTATAAAAGAAAGGGGGCCTTAATATAATTTCTCTGTCAGAAGATAAAAAAATAACTTATTAAGGGAGCATCTACCTATGAAAAAGAAAAGAGTAGCCTTAACTATATTAATATTGATGACGTTGTTTTTAGTGGGCTGTAGTGATG
>JAWOFC010000151.1:0-5588 GCA_046482455.1 Halanaerobacter sp.
CAACTTACTGCACTTTTATTATAATATATCTAAGCTTAAATGTAAATAGAAATATGAAAAAAATTAGGTATTTAGCTGTCAGCTATCAGCTGTGAGCTGTGAGCTAAAAGCATAAATTCAAAACAATTTAGCTGTCAACTGTCTGCTGTGAGCTGTGAGCTAAAAGCATGAATTCAAAACAATTTAGCTGTCAGCCATCTGCTGTGAGCTGTGAGCTGTGAGCTGAAGGCTGACGACTGACAGCTGATAGCTACCCACGACTCAAAGCTCATAGCTCAAAGCCAAATCCGCTTGTATCTTTAAAGCTGAAGGCTGACGACTGACAGCTGATAGCTACTCATGACTCATAGCTCAAAGCTCATAGCTCTTCACTCCTGTGCTGACGGCTGATGACTGATGGCTGACATCTTTTCTGCTTCCTTCTTAATCCTCCGCAGCCGATGATTCACTCCTGATTTAGATAGAGTTGGCTCTAACATCTCTCCTAATTCTCTCATACTAGCATAAGGGTTCTCGCGCCGTAAGTGAGCAATCTCCTCTAACCCGGGAGATAGTTTTTCTAAGCCCTTAAATCTATCAATTAGCTCAATTGCCTCTAACTGTTCTTGGGCTGCCTTAACTGTCTTATTTAAATTAGCAGTCTCACAGTTAACTTTACGATTTACCTGATTCTTTATTTCACGATAGACCCTTAAGTTCTCTACATCTAATAATGTAGAATGAGCACCAATTATATTAAGCACCGTTATAATATCTTCTATATTCTTAAGATAGAGAATAATCTTTTCATCTCTGCTGCGAGAATTAATATCAATCTCAAAACTAGCAAATAATTTAATCAACTCCTGAGCATACTCTTGATAATCAACTACTATCTCTAAATGATAGTCACTATCCGGATTACTAATCGAACCTGCCCCTAAAAAGACACCTCTTAAATAGGCCTTACGACAACAGTCATTAGACATGAATTCATCCTTGATCTTATAGTTTAAAATATAACTATCATCAATCAAGCCGCAGTCCATCAATAATTCTTTAATTCCTTTCTGCGGTGGCACTTTAATAATATAGTAATTCCCTTTATCTAAATACATTTTTTTGCGCACTATAATCTCTGTCCAAAAGTTAAATCTCTCTTTTAATAACTTATATATTTTGCGGGCTACAGCAGCAGTCTGGCTCTTTAACTTCAGAGCAAGATTACCATTTATTATCTCTAAACTGCCTTCAATCTTAATTAAGGCCGCTAATTCTGCTAAATGACAGCAGCGGTTAGAATTATCCTTCCTAATCACTTCATTCTTAACTTCATTACTAAATGACACTCTACCACCTACTTTAATTCATTTCCTGTTTTTTGAGTAAAGACTAAGTTCATAATTACTTGGGCCAATTTATCCGGATCATGGCGCACTAAATCAGTCTGATTAATCAAATCTTCACTAATAATATCTAAGTCCTGCTCTAATAATTGATTCCAATCTACTTCCACCGGATATGAGCCCTCTTCGGCATACTTCTCTAACAACTCTGCTTCGACTTCTCCATCATTAACCAGTATATAATCTATTATCTCTTCTCCCACATGCTGATAGATAGACTTTACATGATCACTTGCACTGTAGCCGTCTGTTTCACCAGGCTGGGTCATCACATTACAAGCATAGATCTTTAAGGCATTCGATCTTTTAATCTCATCAGCTAAATTTTCAATTAATAGATTAGGCAAGACACTAGTATATAAGCTCCCCGGTCCTAAGACTACAGCATCAGCCTCCTTAATAGCTTCTAAAGCCTCAGGTAAAGCTTCACATCCTTCCGGCTCGATTGATAACTTATCTATTTCTCCTTCGGCATGGGGAATATTTGATTCTCCCCGTACCTTCTTTTCATTCTTTAATCTAGAATATAACCTCATATCATGTAAAGTAGAAGGTAAGACTTGACCTCGAATAGCTAATACATCACTCGATTTTTTAACTCCTTGATGAAAGTTACCTGTTATCTTAGATAAGGTAGCAATTAATAAATTTCCAAAGCTATGCCCCTCTAAGTCTCCCTCTTCAAAACGATATTGAAATAGATTCTCCATTAATGGTTCAGTATTTGCCAAGGCTACTAAACAGTTGCGAATATCACCCGGCGGTAAGATATCCAACTCATCACGCAAGACACCAGAACTGCCTCCATCATCAGCTACAGTTACAATAGCAGTGATATTGCTGGTATACTTTTTAATCCCACGCAGCATAGTCGACAATCCAGTTCCACCGCCGACTACAACGATCTTTGGCCCGCGCTTTAAATATCTCTTTTGATATAATATATCCACTAATCCATCATCTTGTCCAGGCAGTAATGCATCATAGACCGAACTGATCATCTTACGAATTCCTAAAACGACTAAATAAAATCCGAGACCAATAATCAAAGCACCTAAAAAGATATTAATCCCTGACGAAAGTTCTCCTGTCATTGAATATATTAACTGCACCAAAGTCTCTTCTAGCATACTCAATGGTTCAAATCTAATAATAACTGCTGTACCGCCACTGATCAATAAAATTCCCAATAAAACAACTATTAACCATCTTTTAAACTTCAAACCTGGATAAAGCCATTTTAGTCTGTTCAATACAGACCGCCTCCCCAATTATTTATCAGAATCACGGTGCTCAATTAACAAATTATAATCACCATCTATTTCTTGATATAACTTATTAGCTAAAGTTACTGAACGATGTTTACCCCCTGTACAACCAATAGCAATTGTTAAATGTGTCTTTCCCTCTTTGACATACTGGGGCAGTAAAAATTGAATTAATTCAAACAACTTCTCTTTAAAATTTTGTGTAATCGGCCATTTTAGTACATACTCCTGCACCCGTGGATCATCTCCTGTCAAGGGACGCAGTGAATCCACATAATGTGGATTAGGTAAAAAACGCACATCAAACATTAAATCTGCATCAGCAGGCACTCCATACTTAAAGCCAAAAGATAAGACCGAAACAGTTAGCTGTTCTTGATTCTCTTCTTTCACAAACTTCTCTTTCACTTCAGCCCTTAACTCTTTTGGCCCTAAATCAGTCGTATCAATAATCTTATCTGCCTTGCCCCGCACCTCTTCTAACTTCTTTCTTTCTAAATTAATCGCCTCTGAAATTCTACCCTCTGGTGCTAAAGGATGACGCCGTCTCGTCTTTTTATAACGATTAATCAAAACATCAGTCTCTGCTTCTAAAAATAAGATACGATAGCCCATACCTGCTTCTTCCAAACTTGATAACTCTTCGAATAGACTATCAAAAAAGTCCCTACCGCGAATATCAATCACAACTGCTACCCTATCTATCTCGCCGCTAGAATGTTTACATAACTCTGCAAACTTTGAGATCAAAGCGGGCGGTAAGTTATCAACACAGAAAAAACCTAAATCTTCTAAGCCTTGAATCACTTCTGATTTCCCCGCCCCTGACATACCGGTTACAATTATAAAATCTAATTCCTTATTCATCTTTTACTGCCCCCTATTATAGTTTAGATAATACTTTCAGCTAAATTAATTACTATCATCAGATTGATTGACAATCGAGCTCCAAATCTAAATTACTCTTTAACATTTATAATCTGTGCTGGAGGAATTTCTAAACGCCTAACTAAGTCTACAGCTGGGCCAACCTCTCCTACCTCACTTGGTCTATGCGCATCGCTGCCTAAACTAAACTTAACACCCTCTTTAGCAGCTATCTTAACAAATTCTTCTGTTAAAAAACCATGCTTAGCATTAATCTCTAAGGCGACATCTCTTTTAGCAGCTTCAGCAGCTAATAATTCTGTGTCAAGATTAATCTGATAACCAGGGTGCGTTATAATATCTACTTCATAATCATTTAATACCTGCACCATTATTTCAGTATTAATCTTTCTAATCTTATTACTCATAAATTTTAACCTATTCATAACTACATTATTAATAATAATCTTTCGTAAAGACTTTAAATCAACTGGTCTAATAAATAAATGAAAGCCCACTAAGACCTTATCTAATTTTTGTAAAATAGCGCGAGGAAGATCAAGTTCTCCTCTCCAACTAACAACATTGGCCTCAACTGCAGCTAAAATATTTATCTCATCGTAATATTTATTATATTCATCAATCTTCTCTTTTATTTCTAATAGAGTCTCTGCTCTTTTGACTCCAAAGGGTCTAATACTGTGACTCCTTGGCCCATGATCAGCAATAGCAACTTCTGATAGATCCTGCTTAATTGCTGCTTCTATATTATCTCTAATTTGACCCTCTCCATGACTATAGAGAGTATGGGTATGATAATCTGCAATTATTTGCACTAATTTCGCTCCTTAATGATTTAATTTAAATAAATAAACCTAATTTACTCCCAATAATACTCAATAGGATCATAATAAAATAGCCTTCAATAGCTGTTAGCTTAAGAAATCTCAACACTGCAAATAGGGCCACAAATGATTCTGCCCATAATATATTTTGAAAATTAGTTGTTATATAAGGACTAGCAAAGTTCATAAACAAAGGAGCTGTAAGCACCACAAGCACAGCTAAAGAATATCTGAAGTATTTCTTAAGTCTAACCTCTTTCGTCTGATTCCATAAATAATAGATAGAATACCAGACTAAAGGAAAGAAAATAATAGCCCACGGCTTAGCATTTAAAACCAAAACCGACGTCATCAAAGCAGCTAATAAATAAGAGTAATACCAGATGTTATCCCGCTTAAAGATAGGAAAAATCCCCTGTACAAAAATAAATCCTAAAGCCACAGCAGGGAGTAAACCTTCAGCTACTGTTATATTATCTAATATATCAGCAGGCAGCCAGCCTAATATTTTGCCTACCAAAGGAGCACCCAGTAAGACCAAAAAATTAAATGCTCCTATTAAATAAATATACCACTTTTTATTAGAAAAATACACAGCAACAGTCTCTTGCCAACTATAAAGCAATAAGACTACTAAACTAAGCGGAAATAATAAGTTTATATTGGCAGTAAATGCCACTAAAGAAACCGTTAATAGACCAGCCAATAATCCATACTGTAAGCCAGCAGTATAATCTACTAAGTTACTGCCCCATAATAACTCTACTAAGACTCCAATTATAATTCCTGCACCAAATGTTCCTTCACCTAAATTTAATAGTGCCGGACTAAGCAGCCATCCTAAAAGTGGAGTCAATAATAGAGGATGAAAGAATATCTTGAGTTTAAAGCCTGCTTGAGAGCGTAAATAAAATAACGATGTAATAATTACAGCTAATAATAGTTTAATTAACATAATAACCAACCACCTCAGTACAATATCTATCATTATTAATTCGAGAACAAGCTGAATTATCCTCCAAATAATTAAAAAATGGACTCATTACGAGCCCATTCTCACCGCTTAAATTGTAGCTAACTTCTGTTTTACTTCTTGTGAACCCCAATTAATCTCGTCATACTCTTGGAGCACATTTTGATAAACATCTATAGTTTTTTTAGCTATTGTCTGCCAGTTATATTCAGTCTTAACCTCTTGATAAGCATTAGTAATCAAATTAGCA
>JAWOFC010000259.1:0-15878 GCA_046482455.1 Halanaerobacter sp.
ACTAAATAATGCACCTAATAAGAGTGCTGCTAAGATAAATAAATTCTGAGGGAAGATTCCTATTAGAGATAATAAAAGCCCTTTAAAGAACATCTCATCAACTAAAAAGCCTACTGTAAAGCCTAGAATAAAACCGCGTAAAAATATAATTAAGGGGATAAATATAACTCCTACTATGCTTAATCCTAAAAACCATAGGACAAAAACAAATTTCATATTAGCCAGGATAAGTTCTTTAAAGAGTACTTGGCGATTTGCTATTAACTTTTCAACTTCGCCTGAAAAGTCTCCTAAATAATTAAGCAGTACCTCTTTTTGCTCATAAGATAAAATTTTAACAGACAGACTACCTGCAATAACCCCCACCACTAATGAAATCAAAATCACTAATAAAAATAAAGAATGACGCCGAAAAAAATAATTTAATTTATGGATTGAATAACTATAATTAACCATAAATCCATCTCCCCTCAGCAATATTAAAGCTTTAAAAACCCTAATTCAATGATTAGCTCTGCTAATCCCTCCACTGCTAATATATCTTCATATGAATTGGGACTAGCAGCAACTAAGGTAATTCCTGTTTGCTGCTTCTTTGCTGCCTTAATTGCTCTTTGAGCACCTTCTTCTAAAGGCTTAAATCCTTTTTTTAAATTAGTTCTAACTACTGTTCCAGTCAAAACTTTAGCCGCACCGTGATTATAGGCTGTGTCAAATGCTACGCCGCCGCTGTGACTAACAATTACCACAATCCTATTCTTGAAATCAGAAAATTGACCTATCTGTGTTCCAATATTAGGCACTATATCTCCTATCTCTACTCCAGCTTGCTTGAGCCCTTGCCGTACTGACTGCACTCTCTTTAATCTCTTTTCTGCTAGAGCAAAACGAGGCTCTGCAATTATAATAACCTCATTATCTTCTCCAGCTAACTTACCAGCCCGATAGCCAATTTTTTGCGGGTTAACAGGGACTGGAGGATTAAGATTATCAGGGCTAGCTCCTAATACCCTCTGGGCACCAGCGTCCAAGACAGCCTCAGCCGTAGTAGACATATCAATAATATCCACAATAACTACTACATCGCCTCTTTGAGCAGCTTGCAGGGCTCCAGAAGCATTATAAGTGATATTTAAAGTCCTAATCCTATTCTCCTTCATAATCTCCCCTCCACATAAAATACTTTATTCTCTTAATTTTTCTACTGCAATCCCGCCAGCAAGTCCTGCAGTAATAAAATATTCTGGCACTTCACTATAATCACGTCCCATAGTAGTTAACTTAAGCTCCAAGTTCTCTAATACTTCAGTTACTTCTTGTTGAGCTCTATAAATTAATTGATGCTTATCTACTATTCCTGATTCTTTTAACTGTCTAGTCAGCACTCTTTTTTCTTTACCACTAAATTTAGGAATACCCACTAATGATTCAACTAATACTAACTCTCCTAAATTAGTCCTACTATGATGACTTAACCCATAGTGGCGCTCTCTATTATCAGCAAAATTAATTCTCGGTACTGCAATAGGAAGACCAGCTAAGTTCTGCACTGCAGCTAAGATATCTGCCTGCTCAGTCCCGCTAAAAGCATATTTCGTTCCTGTTCCTACAATTCCTGGCCCCATCGTAACAACAATAATATCAGCTTCCTTTAAATAGGAGCCTAGTAGAGCAGAATAAATGTTCACAGCTTCAATCTGACCGCCGAAAGCATGACCACTAGTCACTGTTAAATCAAGCAGACCTAAACTCTGCAGTTCATAGACTAATTCACTTAGGGCCAAAGGTAAAGCAGCGCCGTCAGTCATAATATAAGCAGTCTTAGTCTCAGGACGTCGAGCTTTAACCACTGCCATAATTGGGGCTAACATACTATGCAATGTACCTACTACGACTGGAGTTCCTTCTAATGAATCTAGTTCTAAAAGTTCTTCATGATTATCACTCTGCTGCTCAGCAATAGAACAAGTCTGTACTTGATAAGGAGTATACCTTAACTTCATAATATGACCTTGAGAAGCTAATGACTGCTCTTTTCCTAAAATATGGACTATAAAGTCATAACCTCCCGTACCTAAGTTTAAAGAAGTTGCAGAAGTATTAACAATTACTCTATCGCCAACTTCAATAGTGCCGCTTAAGCGGTCATAATTGATTCCTTGCTTAATCTCCTCTCCTACTCTTAATTTTACTTTTGTCAACGCTGGTCTATGAGAAATAATTTCTTCTACTTTACCTACCCTTAACTCAATCAACTTAATCCCACCTTTTTAGTTAACTCTTTTAAGCCTAGTATTTACAGTTTAGCTGCAAAAAATAAAAAAAGCTCTCAACAAAATAAGTTGCTGAGAGCCTAATAGCTAAAATAATTTCTTACTTTCTTTAACTATTTCTACTGAATAATTAACTGCATCAACTAAATCTGAAACCTTAATACTCTCATCAGTTGAATGTACATCAGTCATCCCTACACCCAAATTAACTGTTTCAATCCCTTGGGCATTAAATATATTAGCATCGCTGCCGCCGCCAGTAGCCTCTAACTTAGGTTCAACACCTAAACTTTTAGCTGCATTGACCACTAACTCAACTGACGGATCCTCCTTAGTCAGATCAAAAGATGAATACATCCGCTCTACATCAATATTTACTTGAGCGGAATACTTTTGAGCAGACTTTTCAAAAATATTAATCATATGTTCAATCTGTGCATCTAATTTAGCCTCATCTCTACTTCGAGCTTCACCTTCTAATTCAACTAAATCAGGTACAATATTAGTCGCATGCCCGCCTTTAATCACTCCAATATTAGCAGTTGTTTCTTCATCAATTTGACCTAAGTTCAGATTCGAAATAGCCATACTAGAGACCTTAATCGCATTAACGCCTCCGGAAGGATTTAGACCAGCATGGGCTGACTTACCTATTACTTCAACATTAATCTGGTCTTGCGCTGGGGCTTGAGTAACAATAGTTCCAATTGACCCTCCTGAATCATAAATAATCCCTAAATCAGCCTCTAAGAGATCATAGTTTAAGTTCTTAGCCCCTAACAAGCCTATCTCTTCTGCTATAGTGAAGACAACCTCTATATCACCATGAGGAATATCCTCTTCTTGCACCCTCTTTAACATCCCTAAAATAGCAGTAATGCCCGCCTTATCATCAGCCCCTAAAATTGTATCACCTTGGCTATAGATTACTCCATCTTTAAGTACAGGTTTTACATTCTCACCTGGAATCACTGTATCTAAGTGGGCACAGAATAATAAAGTAGGTAACTTAGCACTACCCTCTAATTTGGCAATAATATTACCTGTTTCACCATCAATAGCACTTCCTGCATCATCAGTGCTAACTTCTAAACCCCAATCTTTTAATAATTCAATTAAATACTGGACAATTGCACCTTCCTTTTTAGAATGACTGTCAATTGTCACTAAATCTTCAAACTGCTCTATAACTTCCTCTTTCATTTTAACTCTCCTTTCTTAGTTCTATTATATTATTCAAAAGCCAAAGGATTAATTCCTCTTTCAAATCAGATTTAACTAATTTAAAAGCTCTAGCCTGACTCCCAAGCTAGAGCTTAAAAGAGCTATTTGTTTTTAAGAGCAATACTCAAACAGATACTCAAGCCCCCAAACAAGACTACTATTCCAAAGACCAACATCACAATTGCACCCATAGTCATAATTATTCCTCCTCTAGTGGTTGATGACTTAGATTCACATCTTGATTCCACTTTACATTACGCATCATATAAGCTACCACAAAAATACCTAAGACAAGCCCCCAACCTAAACTTACAATAGCACTCACTGGATAACCACCATATAGCTTATCAAAGTTTCCTGCTAATAATGGTCCAGCTTCTCTAATCACTTTACGAATTAACATATAGCCTAATCCTAAGACAGTAACCACTTTAATAGAAAAGTTCCACCAACTACCTACTTTAAAATCAGATACGCCGTTAACATGATCCCTAATCTTATTAGCATCCCATAAGTAACCAATTACAATACATTCTACAAATCCTACTACAGCTAAGCCGTAAGCATTAATAAAGTGATCAACTACATCTAAAATGCTGATTCCTAAATTAGTAGCAAAAATTAGACTACCTACAAACCCAGTACCGCAAACAATTGTAATTGCCTTCTTACGCTCCATAGAAAACTTATCCATTATCGAAGAAGAGAATGCTTCAATTAACGACATCGTCGATGATAGACCGGAGATTACTAAGCTTAAGAAGAATAAGACACCAAAAACACCTTCAAAAGCTGGTAGTAGATTTATTGCTTTGGGAAAGGCAATAAATGCTAAACCTATACCGCCGCTCACAATCTCATCAAAGGCTACACCTTGGGTTTGAGCCATATAACCAAGAACTCCAAAAACACCCAAACCAGCTAAGAAACTAAATCCACTATTGGCAAAGGCAGTAATAAAAGCATTATTTACAACATCAGATTTTTTAGGTAAGTAACTTGCATAAGCAATCATGATTCCAAATCCTAAACTTAAAGTAAAGAAGACCTGCCCATAAGCATCAATCCAGACATCCGGGTTTAATAAAACAGAAAAATCAGGCTGCAAGAAATGATTCAAACCACTTATAGAGCCTGGTAAAGTAATACCTCTTAAAGTTATTAAAACAAGTAAAATAGCTAAAATAGGCATAAAGATCTTACTAGCTTTTTCAATTCCCTTTTTTACACCTTTGTATAGAATAAAGTAATTCAAACCCCACACGACTATTAGACCTGCTAATACATTAAACTCAAAACCACCGAAATTCCAAAATTCAGTTGCACCTAGAAAGTCATTCATAAAAAAAGATGCTGTCTCTGTACCCCAACTTTGATTAAAGGCATAGACCAAAAAGTTAATAGCCCAAGCAATAATTACTGAATAATAGACTGTAACTATAAAAGTAATTATTACTGACCACCAACCAACAGTTTCATATTTCTCTTTAATCTTTCTAAAAGATAAAGGGGCAGATCCTCTCATCTTATGTCCTAATCCCATTTCCATAATTAATAATGGAATCCCCGCTGTAAATAAAGCAAAAAAGTAAGGGATTAAAAATGCACCACCACCATTATCATAGGCCATATACGGAAAACGCCAAATATTACCTAAACCGATTGCTGACCCAATTGCTGCTAAAACAAATCCAAGTCTAGTTCCCCATTGACTTCTCTCTTCCTCCATACTCTCAACTCCTTTTCATTTTCTTTTTTTACTTACTTTTTTATTATATAATCTAAGTTAAGTAAAAGTCAAAAATTAAAGTGATTTCATGCTTTATTGACTAATCTCATTCAAAAAATAAGATCATTTACTCTCTGCCCCATTGGTCTAAAAAATTTAACAACTTATTATCTGCAATTAAGTTAGTTAAAGAATAGATTTCTGAATAAGAATTAAGCACTATTAATCCACTTAAGACTATAAGCTGTTCTAATTGGGTAGAATTAATAATAAAGATCAATCCCCACAGAGCACCTAAGAGATTAGCTCCTACATCCCCCATCATACCCTTAGCTTTTAAATCCAGGGGTAGAGATAATAAAACCATAATTAAGATTGGAGCTAGGAATAAAAAATCATCTCCCACTAAAACTATTAATCCTGATAAGAGTATAAATCCCTTTAAAGCCCGACCAGGTCTTAAATCTAATAAATTTATCAGATTTGCTCCTAATAAAACAATTAAAGTGGATAGTAGAGAAGAAAAGAGGTCAAAAGACCAATAAAAGAAGAGATAAAAAATAGTTATAAAACTAAATACCATCTTTAATAGTCCAGTAGTTAATTGCCCTCTACAGAATAAAGCCTTCAGATGTCCTTTAAAGCCTTGAAAGTCCTTGCGACCTAAAGTATCATCAATAATTCCAATTAAGGTCATTGTTAGAACTAAGATAATGAATTTAGTGCTGACCTTAAGATTATAAACACCAACTAAGGTACCTAGCACTAATATAATTACTAAATTTAACCCATAGACTAAACCATACCCATAAGGAATTTCTTGACTGCGATAATTTTTAGCTATTGACCCGCCTCGTTTTAAGAGATCCAAAATTAAGGCAAAAGAAATTTTAGTTAAGAGAATGGTAACAACAATAAGAAGCAGCATATTCATTAATTCACGTCCTTAGTTGGGAGGCTAAAATAATCACTATATCTTTAAACTGCCGCCCCCGATGCCAAAATCCTTTCAAATCTCGCCCTGTAAAACGGTGTCTCATATTAACTGGCACCTCTTTTATCTTAAATCCTGCCCTAAAAGCAGCAATTGTTAACCCTACTTCTACTCCAAAGCCTGGGGCAAACTCCTTAATTTCTCTTATTACTTCTTTAGTTACTGCTCTCTGTCCAGATAAAGGAGCAGCAAAGCAGCGGCCAGTAATTATTCTTAATCCCCAAGTGGCTAATCTTTTGACTAAACCAAAGCCTCCTTTCTGAGATGGGGTAATAAACTTGGCTACTGTCATATCTACCTCCCCCTCTAAGAGGGGATTTAACAACTTTTTAGCCTCTCGAGCACTTTTGCCTAAATCAGCATCAAGCAGTAAGATAATATCTTCTTGTACCATCTTTAGACCTCGATTGAGAGCTGCCCCTTTCCCCTGATTGACCGGAGATTGAATCACTTTAGCTTCAGTCTGTAATGCCTGATGATAAGTCTTATCTCCTGAACCATCATCAATAACTATTACTTCTTCAACCTCAGCTAAGTTAGAGGCTGTTTCTATAGTAGCCTTAATCTGCTTTTCTTCATTATAAGCAGGAATTAGAACTGAAACTGACACTCTATTAGCTCCTTTCTTTAATCTGAGCTATTCTTATCTACAATATTTAATATTTTTTCAATCGTTTTAGAAAAAGAACCTAATTCTGTCCTAGATAGTTTAATAATTTCTCCAGTAGTATCAAAATAATCTTTCTCTATCTCCTCATCTACCTTACCTAAGATAACTACTTTTGTATACTCGCCTTTTTCTAATTCGGACTGTTTCAATAATTTAATTACTTTAGGATTAGCTAATTTTAAATAATTAATCACTTTATTAGCTAACGGCTCTTGTATATTATTACCGTTGACAATCAATAGTTTTTCATCTGTTAGTCTATCATTAAATAGAAAAGACAGAATCTCCTTTCTATACTTTGAATTCCGAGCTAATTTTCTTTCCAATCTATTAACTTGAACCTTAAAATTTTGATTCTCTTTTCTTAAAATTTTAAAGTCACTCTTTAAATTATTAATTAATTTCTGCTGCTGCTCAACAATAGAATCACTGCCTATAATAGTACTGCCCACTAAGATTCCAATTGCTAAAGTAATAAAGAGAGCCATAATAGTTACTAAATGGTATTTAATATTAACTAACATATTATCCCCCTAAATTCCCAAATTCAATTTTAGTTTGATAATTACTAAGTTAACTAACTGTTTTAAAGTTGGAGAAATAAATATAATAACTAAGATAGGAAACAAAGCTGTGATTAATAACTGTAAGAATGATTTAAGACTCAAGTTATTATGCTGATATAATCTATTAACTCCTTTAGCATCTACTAATTTACTTCCAATCTTTAGCCGAGCTAAAAAAGTACTAGCCATACCTGACCTTCCTTTTTCTAAAAAATCTATCATATTGGTATGAGTTCCCACTGCTACAATCAAGGCTGCTTCTTGCTCATAAGCAAGTAACATAGCAATATCTTCACTCATACCTGGGGCTGGGAATTTCTTAGCAGATATATTTAATTCTTTTATTCTCTCCATACCTGGTGCTTGACCATTAGGATAGGCATGAACAATAACTTCTGCTCCTACTTTTAAGGCTCTATCACTTACACTATCCATATCTCCAATAATAATATCTGCTTTAAAACCTGCTTCCAATAAAGCATCTGCTCCCCCATCGACACCTATTAAGACTGGCTTAACCTGTTGGATATAAGAGGCAACTGTTTTTAAATCCTGACGATAATCAGCCCCTCTAACAACAATTAAAACCTCTTGAGAAGTTAAATCTGTATCTATGCGCGGAGTATCTAAACCTAAAATCAGTTCTTTCTCTTTTTTGGCATAGTTTAGAGTATTATCAATAAATTTATCCAATTCATGGGCCAAATTATTCTGAGCTATTTGCAGCTGTTCTCTTATAAAAGATTTAGTTAACTTCTCTCCCTCAGCTAAGATTTCACCGCCAACAGTTAAAGTGCCCTGCTTAAGTTTGACCTTCTTTCCCGTCTTTAAAAGTTCAAATAGATCTTTATTATAGTAATCAATTACAGGGATTCCTGCTGCAAGCAGTTTCTGCGGGCCAAGGTTAGGATAGCGACCGCTAATTGATTGGCTATTATTGATTACAGCTTTAACATCGGCTCTAATTAAAGATTTGGCTGCTAACTGGTCTAGATCTTGATGGTCAATAACTGCTATCTCATTAGCCTTTAATCTTTTGACCAAGTCTTTAGTCTTTTTTCCTAATCTAGCAGTCCCTTCAATTGCCATCAATAACGGCCTCCTCAGCTCTTAGTTCAGCTATCAGCTGTCTGCTTTCAGCCTTCAGCACACCATAAAAGAATAGCTATCAGCTGTCTGCTTTCAGCCTTCAGCCCCTTCCAATATAGCTAACAGTTAATTAATGCCTTCCGTGTAACCCCTTTCGCTCTACTTCTAGCATATTAGGTGTGTAATCTATATACGAGTCTTTTTCCTTATTGCCTACTTGCTATTAAAAAATAATCTTAATTATTTAGCTTCGCTTTAAGTGAGCCCTCCGAGTTTTGCTTCACAAAACTCTCCGTGTAACCCCTTTCGCTCTACTTCTAGCATATTAGGTGCGTAATCTATATACGAGTCTTCTTCCTTATTGCCTACTTGCTATTGATAGCTTATCTATAGTATATCTAAGATCAGAAAAATTATACTCTTCACAACTACAAAAAAACAAAAAAGAGATTAGGCTTGCGCCTAATCTCTTATCTTAGCCAACTTTCATTTCAATTCTTAACTTATCAGCAATCTTGGCAACAAATTGTGAATTAGTCGGCTTACCTGTAGAGCTAGTAATTGAGTGACCAAAAATATCATTGATAGCCTTCGTATTACCATTCTTCCAGGCTACTTCAATAGCATGTCTAATAGCCCGCTCTACTCTACTTGCAGTAGTATCAAACTTATCAGCTACAGATGGGTATAGCTGCTTAGTCACTGCACCTAACAGTTCTATATCATTAATAACCATTGTAATTGCTTGGCGTAAGTATAAATAACCTTTAATATGGGCAGGTACTCCTATATTATGCATTATCTCAGTTACCCGCTCTTCAATATTGACCTTTTTTTCCTTTTCTTGCTTAATTACATACTCATTATCACCGCCATTATTACTAGGCTCAATTACTTGTCTGATTCTACTTGCCAACTTATCTAAATCAAACGGCTTTAAGATATAATAGTCAGCACCTAATTCAACTACTTGTTGAGTTAGATCCTCTTGTCCAAAGGCAGTTAACATAATTATCTTAAATTCTTCTCTTAGACCTTTCTCTTTCACCTCTTCTAAAACTCCAATTCCATCAAGCTGCGGCATAATTACATCAAGAACTAATACATCAAATTCATGCTCTTCGATCTCTTCTAAGGCCTGCACCCCATCATGTGCAGTAGCTACCACCTCAAAATTTTCTTGTTGATTCAAGAATTCTTCTAAAAGATTACAAAAATCTTTATTATCATCCACTAATAAGACTTTGATCTCAGATTCTTGTGCCATTTTTTTCCTCCCCTTTATTATTATTTTTCCTATTTAATTATCTTTCTACATATATTTCCAAACTCCTGCTTAAAAAATAAAAAACCAGAGATTTAAGAAACTTTTCCTCTGGTTTTTTTACTCTGTTCCCAATATTCAGTCTGCATTAACATCCATTGAGCCAAAATACCATACCCCTTTGTAGAGTCATTTACAAAAACATGAGTTACAACCCCAGCTAATTTTCCATCTTGTACTATAGGGCTACCACTCATACCTTGTACAATACCACCAGTCTTATTTAATAATTTATTATCAGTAATCTTAATTATCAATCCTTTTTCAGAAGGCTGGTACTGTCTTTTAACTTCTTCAATTCTAACATTGAAAGGTTCTATAGTCCCGCCATCAATTACAGTATAAATCTTAGCAGCACCTTCCTTAACTTCTAAAGAACTAGCCACAGGAATCGCACGATCAAAATAAGGATTTTCTAAATCAGTAAATAATTCACCATAGATCCCAAAACGATTATTCTTTTTAATATCTCCAATTAAGCCCTGACGCTTAAAAAAAGTTCCTAACTTTTCTCCTGGAATACCTGATCTGCCCTGCTGTACTCCAGAAATATAAGCCTTCACTATATCTCCTTTAGCAATATCAATTGGTAACTGGGTATTAGATTCTGTAATCATATGACCTAAGGCTCCATATGATCTATACTGTGGATCATAAAATGAAATAGTTCCTACTCCAGCTGCCCCATCATCTACATAGATTCCAATCATATATTGACCTTCTTTGTTTAGGACTGGATCTACACTCTTAAATACTAATTTATCAGTCTGTTTTTTAACCTTAAACCTTAATTCCTCACCTTGCTGCCCACACTTTTGAATCATTTGAGCTAAATGATATTTATTCTTTATTTTAGTGCCATTCAGTTTTAATAATTTATCCCCTACTTCTAATCCAGCCCGGCGGGCAGGATATTTTTTCTTTCCCACCTGGTCTTCTACATAAGAAGACTTGACAACCATAATTCCTTTTGACTGCAGCATAACTCCAATGGACTGTCCGCCTGGAACAACCCTCATATCTGGAAAAACATCTATAACCATACTTCGAATCGGAATAATTCCAAACAATTTAAAGTCTAAATTATACTTTCGCACAGCATCTGCCCTAATAGCCAACTTATCCTTTAAATCAACCTCTATTCCATCCTTCGTAAGCTGATGACCATTAATCTTTAAATTTCCCGGCTGGTCTAAACTAATTTGCACTGCAAAGGGTAATTTAGTATTTAGACTCTTCTGCCTGCCTTTTATTAAATGACAATGTGAAGGTAGACCGAACCATGCTACAAAATTAGGAAAGAAGAAAGTTAAGACTAGAATTACTACTAGATTAATTATGATGACTTTTAAATACTTATTCATTATCTCATCTCCTACAAGATCCCCACCCGTAGGAATTAATAGCGCACTCAGCTAAATTCATAGCTGTCATTACAATACTTTACAGATAACTGATTTTTTCACACCCCCATGTTAGTTGACAGTTTACAGTTGACAGTTGATACGGTTTTTGTGGTTTTCACGAAGGGTCTTGATAAAGACCCGTAGAGACAGTTAAAATCAAAAGCATACAATCAAAACATTAAAAACAGTTTATACTGTTTTTGATGTTTTTATGAAGGGTCTCATGCTTTTGAGACCCAGAGAGACGCAGCTATTTTTTAAGCTCTTTACTTCATCTTTTCTTACTATTAGAAATGCCCAAATTAATTTAAATCTATGCAGTTATATTTTAACATTTTTTAAATAGCCTCTTTTTTCTCCTCAGCTTGATCAATTAATTCTTCAGCATGCTCTAAAGTAGTCTCATTTACATTACCAGCTAACATACGAGCTAACTCTTTAGTCTGTGCTTCTTTACTTAAAACTTGAGCAGTCGTCTCTGCGCTATCATCGGTTACTTCTTTTTTAATCAAATAATGTTGATCAGCCATACAAGAAATTTGAGGCAGATGAGTAATACATAGTATTTGATGGCTTTGAGTTAAAAATACTAACTTATCTGCTACTAATTTAGCAACTCGACCACCAATTCCTACATCAATCTCATCAAATACTAGAGTAGATAATTGACCTAAATTAGCTGTGATTGACTTTAGAGCTAACATTACTCGCGATAGCTCGCCTCCGGAAGCAATCTTAGCTAATTTTTTTAATTCTGTTCCGGGATTAGTTGCAATTAAGAAATCAACCTTATCTTTTCCCTTAGCAGAAAAATTATTAGTCGCACTAAACTCTATTTTAAATCTCACCTCAGGCATTGATAGATCTTTTAACTGCTCTAAAACTCTCTTTTCAATATCTGAAGCTACATCTTTGCGCAATTGTGATAGTTCTTCGGCTAAATCAAAATAATCTTCTTTTAGATTACTAATAGCTGCCTTCAATTCTGACTTTCGTTCTTTACTATTCTTTAGCTCATCTAATTCATCTTTAATCTCTTCTTTATAGTCTAAAATTTCTTCAATTGTATCTCCATACTTTCTTTTTAAATTATTAATTAAGTCTAATTTTTCTATAATCACAGCCAAGCGCTGTTCATTAAATTCTATTTCATTTTGATAATCATTAAGCTGAAAAGATACCTCTTTTAAATCATAAGTCACTTCTTCTAATAGATCTACTGCCGACTTTAGCTCATTATCATCAACAGGTAAATTCTTTAAATCTTTAAGAAATTGATTAAGTTCATCTAAAATCCCTGATTCATGTAAATCACTCTCATAAATACTCTGATAAGCATCATTAATTGTCTTAGTTATCTCTTCGGCATTATCTAAACGCTTCTTTTCTGAAATTAGCTCTTCATATTCTCCAATTTCTAAATCAGCCTCTTCAATTTCATTCAATTGAAATTTAAGTAGATCAATCCGTCTTTCTCTTTCTTTCTCATCTTGATTCAAATTATTTAATCTAGTCTGCTTTTTCTTTAATTCTTGCACTATTTTAGAAATCTTTTCTTTTAATTTGGCAACTTCTCTACCTTTAAATTCGTCTAATAACTGCAGCTGTTCTTGGGCACTTAAGAGCGATTGATACTCATGCTGACCTTGAATATCAATTAATGATCTACTTAATTTACGAGTTAATTCTAAAGTAACCACTTGACCATTGACCCGTGATTTATTATTACCTGATCTATTTATCTCTCTTCTTAAGACTAAATTGTTATCTTGAGAAAGAGATATGCCTAATTCTTGGGCTTTAGACTGCACTTCTTGATTATTTTCAATATCAAAACAGGCACTAATAACTGCCTGTTCTTCTCCATGTCTGATAAAATCTGTTGAAGCTCTTGCACCTAATAACATATCTAAAGCTTTAATTACCGTTGACTTTCCTGACCCAGTCTCTCCAGTGAAGATATTCAATCCTTGGTGGAATTCTAAATTCATATCTTTAATCAAAGCAAAATTTTTAATTACTAAGTCAGTTAACACCTAATCCGCCTCCTAACCCGTTAAACTCTCTAACTTTTCTATTACAGTCTGAACTTTTTCTATTGGTTTAATCACCAACATAATAGTATCATCTCCTGCAATAGTACCAATTACATGCTCCCAATCACTATTATCTATTAAAGCTGCTACACCCTGAGCAGTGCCAGGCAAAGTATTAACTACAATTAAATTTTCACTATAATCAAGGTTGACCACTGAATCTTGGAACATTCTTTTCATGCGGGAAGTAGTATTTACTTTCTTATTATGCTCGGGCGGTAAAGAATATTTGTAGCCGCCTTCCTCATTGGGGACTTTGATTAGTCCCAACTGCTTAACATCACGCGATACTGTAGCTTGTGTTACTTCAATTCCTTCCTGCCTGAGTTTGGCTGCTAACTCTTGTTGGGTTTGGATATTCTCTTCTTTAACCACTTCCATAATCTTTAGCTGCCGCTTGCTTTTCACTATCTCCCACCTTCCTCTCTAAAATTGACTCCTCTGCAATCTATTGCGTAAAATCTGATAGAAATTATAATCATTTAACTTAATTAATCTCGTTTTTAGATTTGATTTTTTAATCTTAACTATATCATTCGGTTTAACAGAAAAACTATCTTGCCCATCAACTGTTAACATCACATCAGCATGATCAGCACTAATTTCAATCCTAATTTCTTCATCTTCAGTAGCAATAATAGAACGAGAATGTAAAGTATGAGGGCAGATAGGAGTTATAATTAACGAATTTAATTTAGGATTTACTATTGGTCCACCAGCAGATAGTGAATAAGCAGTAGAACCTGTAGGACAAGCTACAATCAATCCATCTCCAGGATAAGTAGCTAAGTATTCACCATCAATAAAAGTATCTAATTCAATAATGCGCGAAAACGGACCCTTAGTCACTACCAAATCATTAATAGCAGTCACTCGATTAATAACTTCTCCTTCTCTAATTATCCTGCCTTCTAAGGTTATCCGTTCTTCAATTGTATAATCTCCAGCAATTAATTTCTCTAACCCTTCTTCCAATCTATCTACTTCTATATCAGTTAAAAAACCTAATTGACCTAAATTGATTCCTAAAATCGGCACATCACTATTTACAAAAGTTCGAGCAGCCTTTAAAAAGGTCCCATCGCCGCCAAAAACTATTATTATATCTACTTCATCTACTAATGAATTATAGAACTTATAATTTACTTCGCGCTCAATTAATTCAGCAGTCTTTTCATCTAGCCAGAATTCACAGTTATTCTCTTCTAGCCAGTCACATACTTGATTTAATCTCTCTACAGCTTGAGATTTCTGCGTATTAGCAATTAAACCAATCTTTTGCATACCATTTACCTCCTAATCACAACCCAAAATCCACCTTACAAGCTGTCAGCTTCAGCAATCATTCCTTGTCTGCTGACGTAGAATAGCTAAATAAGACTCAAAAACTAAGGGCCTCTTATACTAGATTATTCTAAGGAATTATGTGCTTTGTTAATTACTTGCTTTATTGACTGCTTGAAGTTCTTATTCTGATTATCCTCTGCACATGTAAAATAAGCTAAGTATTCTATATTATGTCCCTTACCTCCTGTAATAGGAGAGTACGATAATTCTTTAGGACTTAATCCCTCTTCTAGGGCAAAATCTAAAATTTTATTTAATACTTCTTCATGCACAGCAGGATCTTTAACCACTCCTTTATTACCAACCTTATCAGGGCCAGCTTCAAACTGCGGCTTAATCAAAGTTATAATCTCTGCTCCCTCTTTTAATAATTTCTGCAGAGCAGGAAGTATTTTAGTCAGCGAAATAAAGGCTACATCAACTACTCCAATATCTCCTTGCTCAGCAATATCATCCGCTTCTAAATAACGGGCATTAGTCTTCTCCATCACCACTACTCGCTCATCATCACGCAATTTCCAAGCTAATTGATTATAACCTACATCGATAGCATATACCTTCTGCGCTCCATTTTGTAGAGCACAGTCAGTGAAACCGCCTGTTGAAGAGCCGATATCAATTACAGTCTTACCCTTGCAATCAAGCCTAAACTCTTCAATCGCTTTCTCTAATTTCAATCCACCTCGACTGACATAAGGATGCATATCTCCTTTAACTCTAATCTCAGCTTCTGTATCTATTTTAGTGCCCGCTTTATCAATCTGCTCATCGTTAACATAGACTAACCCCGCCATAATAGCTCGCTTAGCCTGCGAGCGGCTTCTAAACTGCTCCTGCTGGGCTAATATCTTATCTAATCTTTCCTGCGCCATCTTAAACCTCCTTAAAAACAGCTACTAGTAATTAGTGACCAGTAATTAGCTAAAACTTTCTTTTATCTTTTGACTTTTAGCTTTTGACTTTTAGCTTTTGACTTCTAGCTTCTAGCTTTTATCTTTTAGCTTTTATCTTTTATCTTTTAGCTCATCACTTTTTACTCATTACTGCTTTTTACTTTTTACTTTTTACTGATTACTTTATACTGATCACTGCTTTGTCTTTTTACTCATCACTTTTTACTCATTACTGCTTTTTACTCATTACTGCTTTTAGCCTTTTAC
>JAWOFC010000287.1:0-4181 GCA_046482455.1 Halanaerobacter sp.
GCACAAATGCTAGCACTTTAAAAAAATAAAGTCATTATAAATTTAGTCGAGAAGATTGATTATATATTAAAAAGGACATAAGAATTTAGTTTATATCTTATATCATTTGTTTTTAAATGTCAATTGTGAGTGGGAAGCTTGCCGGTTAGATGTTTATTTAAAGTAGAAAGATAGGTAAAGCGGTCTTTTGCTGTAGTTGAGATAAAAAATAACCATTTTGATTGTTTGATTGAGAAAAACAGAGTATTTAGAATTTAATTTGGTTTAATAATCACAAATAACGATTTAAGGCATATCAATGCACTTGATTTTCTCTAATGAGTCGGTTATTATTATTTATGTAATAATTAGCACTCGATAAAAGTGAGTGCTAACAAAAACTGGAGTTAAGTTAATTACATACAGGGAGGGATAACTAATGAATATTAAACCTTTAGGAGATCGTGTAGTAATTAAGCAGGTTGAAGCAGAAGAAGAGACAACAGAAAGTGGGATTGTAATTCCTGATAGTGCACAAGATGAGCCGCAGGAGGGGAAAGTCGTTGCTGTTGGCCCAGGGAAGAGATTAGATAATGGTGAAGTTGCTGAGATGCAGGTAGAAGAAGGAGATACTATAGTCTATGATGATTATGCAGGAACTGAACTAAAGAGAAATGGAGAAGAGTATTTAGTCTTATCTGAAAAAGATATTTTAGCTATTGTGGAATAAGTGTTAAATAAAAAGAGTAAATAGAAATTAAAGACTATTATCAAAACTTTAGAGATAAAAAAACTAAGGAGGGTTACATATGTCAAAAGAGATAGAATTTGGTGAAACTGCAAGACACAAGTTAGAGGATGGAGTTAATTCTTTAGCTGATTCTTTAAAAGTAACATTAGGTCCTAAAGGACGTAATGTAGTTTTAGAACAAGGATTTGGGGCGCCGTTAATTACTAATGATGGTGTTACAATTGCTAAAGAGATTGAACTAAAAGATAAATTTGAAAATATGGGTGCGCAGACTGTTAAAGAGGTTGCTACTAATACAAATGATGTTGCTGGTGATGGAACTACTACTGCAACTGTTTTAGCACAGTCAATCTTCAATGAAGGACTGAAGAATGTAGCTGCTGGTGCTAACCCAATTGGATTAAGAAGAGGGATTCATAAAGCAGTAGATGCTGCAGTAGAAGAGATTCAAAAGGTAAGTAAGCCTGTTGAAGAGAGAGAGTCAATCTCGCAAGTTGCTTCTATTTCCGCTGGTAATAATGAAGAAGTAGGAGAATTGATTGCAGATGCAATGGAAGAAGTAGGAGAAGATGGAGTTATCTCTGTAGAAGAGTCTAAAACAATGGGTACTGATTTAGAAGTTGTAGAAGGTATGCAGTTTGATAAAGGATACCTGTCTCCATATATGGTAACTGATGATGAGCAGATGATAGCAGATTTAGATGATCCATATATTCTAATGACTGACCAAGAGATTAGTTCTGTACAAGAGATTGTACCGCTATTAGAACAGGTTGCGCAAGAGAATAAGCCGTTATTGATCATTGCTGATGATGTTGAAGGTGAAGCATTAGCTACATTAGTAGTGAATAAGATTAGAGGTACATTCGACTGCGTAGCAGTTAAAGCGCCAGGATTTGGTGATAGAAGAAAGCAGATGTTAGATGATATTGCAGACTTAACTGGTGGTCAGCTGATTACAGAAGATGTAGGACTATCTCTAGAGAATGCTGATATGAGCATGTTAGGTCAAGCAAGAAGCGTAAAGGTTACAAAAGATGATACTACAGTTGTTGATGGTGCTGGTGATGAGAAGAATATTGAGCAAAAGGTTGCTAAGCTGCGCCGTCAGATTGAGAATACAGACTCTGACTTTGAGAGAGAAAAGTTAGAAGAGAGATTAGCTAAGTTAGCTGGTGGAGTGGCAGTTGTTAAAGTAGGTGCTGCTACAGAGACTGAAATGAAAGAGAAGAAGCTAAGAATTGAAGATGCATTAAATGCTACACGAGCTGCAGTTGAAGAAGGAATTGTAGCTGGTGGTGGAACAGTCTTATTAGATGTACTACCTGCTGTAGATGAATTAGACTTAGAAGGAGATGAGGCTACTGGTGCAGAGATTGTACGAAAAGCACTAGAAACTCCGCTAAGACTAATTGCTGATAATGCAGGATATGAAGGTGCAGTTACTGCTGAGAAAGTAAAGCAGAAAGAAGACGGCATTGGATTCGATGCTTATACAGGAGAATTCGTGAATATGATTGAAAGTGGAATTGTTGATCCAGCAAAAGTAACTCGTTCTGCTCTACAGAACTCTGCTAGTGCTGCTGCTACATTATTAACAACTGAAGCAGTTGTAGCAGATAGAGATGACGAAGATGATGATAATGGAGGCGCTCCAGCCGGCGGTGGAATGCCAGGCGGCATGGGCGGAATGGGAGGAATGGGCGGCATGGGCGGCATGATGTAACCCCCATTTCCCATTCATCCGCAATGGAATAGATCAGTAAAGAGACTCTCGCTTGACGGCGGGGGTCTCTTTTATTTTTTTCTTTAAACAGGGGAAATAAATTAATATTTAAGATACGGAAACCCTTATTAGTAATAATTATTGATAATAATTACAAATAATATGAAAAAAATAACTTTTTTCTTGACATTTCGGAAGCTACTTATTATAATTGAAATAGAAAATCATTTTCAAGTAATCTATATAAGAAAAATTATTAGCTGATGTGGGAAGAAGCTATTTTTTTAATCTTTATTGATAATGGATTTCAAAATCAATTAAGGGAGGGGAGCAGGTTGGAAAATATTATGAGCAGTGAATTCATGGCTACAGAAGAAAATGTAATAGCAGATACAAAAGATGTACAAAACCTAGCTCAAGCAGAGAGGAACAGAGAGTATATTATTAAGGAGATAAGGACTGATGATGAAGAGCTTAAGCAGTTTTTATTTAGATTAGGCTGTTATGAAGGTGAATCTATAACCTTAATATCTATCTTAGCGGGGAATTATGTTATTAATGTAAAAGATGCCCGCTATAGTATTGATAAAGATTTAGCAGAGGCGATTATTGTTTAAAGAATATTTTAGTTTTGAGTATTGAGCTATGGGCGCTGAGCTAAAAGGATTAAAATCTAAAACAGAATTGAATATTTACAAGAATACGTATAAATTCTTGAATAATAAAAATGGAGGGAAGAGGAAATGAATAAAGAAGCAAATATCAGACTAGCACTCACTGGAAATCCAAACAGTGGTAAGACCACTCTATTTAATGCGATAACAGGGGAGATTGAACATGTTGGAAACTGGTCAGGAGTTACGATTGATAAGAAAGCAGGTGCAATTAAAGAAAAACTTAATAAAGAAGATAGAACAATTAGGGCAGTAGATCTACCGGGAGCATATTCTATGTCGCCCTTTACTTCAGAAGAGAATATTACTAGAGATTTTGTAAAAGATGAAGCTCCAGATGTGATTGTGAATATCGTTGATGCTACTAATTTAAGTAGAAGCCTATTCTTTACAACTCAGCTTCTGGAGTTAGGAATACCAGTGGTAGTAGCTTTAAATAAGAGTGATTTAATTGAGAAGAAAGGTATAGATATTGATACTGCAAAATTATCTAAATTATTAGGCTGTCCTGTAGTTAAGACAGTAGCAACTCAGAATAATGGCTTAAAAGATTTGATCTCTAAAGTTGCTGCAGTAGAGGGAAGTGAACAGCAGGCTGCTTTTGATACTAGAGATGTAGATCAGACAGATAAAGAGGAAGTTGAAGCTGCTGATAAGAAGAGATTTGAGTCTGTAAAAGAGATTGTTAGCAAAGTAGAAAAAAGAGAGGTAAGTAGTAATCAACAGACTATGCAGGATGCTGTTGATAGAGTTGTAGCCCATAAATGGTTAGGAATTCCTATTTTTGCAGTAGTTATGTGGGCCGTCTTTTCTCTTTCGCAAGAATATATAGGACCACTCTTAGCAGATACATTTGTAGGCTGGATTGATAAGTTGAATGCTGGTGTAGCAAGTCTACTGGGCGAAGGAGTATCACCGGTGCTGAGGGCAATACTATTAGATGGGATTATTGGTGGTGTAGGAGCAGTTGTTGGATTCTTACCGCTGATTATGGTACTCTTCTTCTTATTAGCCTTACTTGAAGATAGCGGTTATATGGCTCGAGTTGCTA
>JAWOFC010000297.1:0-3577 GCA_046482455.1 Halanaerobacter sp.
TCCTCTTTACTCGAATTAAATTTTATTACCGCCAGTAAGTTTAATATTGACTTAGGTACAAATATTTCAAACAGTATTTTTGAATTTTCTCTATGTAAAATTTCATTTTCAAATATTGTTTAGCAGTCCGGTTCAGGTATCTTTTTCCTTCAAGCAAATCTTTTTGTTCATTGCATTCAAGATAAAATAAGATTGATTAAAATAAAATGATTTTAATCAATTTATATCTTATTTCATCTTTCATTTCATAACCACGAACAAAAATATTTAAGGTCAATCAAAAGATACCTGAATCCTCCTTGCTCAAATTAAATTTAGTTTCCGATAGTAAATTTAGCATTGATTTATATAAAATTGTTTTACAGCGACTTAAATTTTTTTGTTAGCACCTATGAAATCAAGAGTTTTAAATAAAAATGCTATTCTTTCACCGCCATTAAAGCAAGACTGACTTAGATTGAGATAAAATTCTTTCGCAGCGAGCTAAAATCTAAATGATATAAAAGAACTTATAGGTTTTGATTTTGAATTATAGAAGAATTTTTGTTTGAACGAAACTTTAGTGAGTAAGTTTAAATTCTTCATTGATTTTTTCTAACTTTTGTATCTAGACAAAAGTTAAAAAAACCATAGCCCATGGCAAAACCATTAGACTATGGCTAAAATAATTCATTCTTCATCTATCTCTTCATAATCGGTAATATCAATAATTTCATCTTCATCTACCCCATAATCATCTTGGTGATGATTATCTTGCCGCCGTCTATCAAAATTATGCGAGACAACAAAATTACTCAAGACCTTATCTCTAACAATCTTTCTCATCACCGGTCTTGTAAAGGGTACAATCAATAAAAAACCTAAAGTATCAGTAATCAAACCAGGTGTTAGCAGCATTGCTGACCCAACTAAGACTAAACCCCCGTCCAAGAGCTCATTTTTAGGCATCTGACCTTGACTAAATTTAGATTTAATTTCAGAAATAATTGTTAGACCCTGTTGGCGGGCAATAGTAATTCCCACTATACCCGTTCCTGCCACTAATAGAATAGTCATTCCAATTCCTACTAAACCACTTAATTGAATCAATAACATAAATTCTAAGAGCGGCACTATGCTAAAGATTAAAATTAATTTAATTAACATTGCAACCACTTCCCATACTAACTATCAGTAGTAGTTTTAGTTCTTAACTAAATCAGAAAAAGTGCACAGCTTAATGACTGCGCACTTTTTGATATAGCCCCTTTAAACTTTTACAGTATATTAGCTTCTCCTTTATAGATTAAACCTCTCACACTATCAACTGTCACATGATCTCCAGTTTCTAACTCACTAACTGCTCCTGAAACTCCTACAATTGTAGGAATCTCTAATTCCATTCCTATAGTCGCAGCATGAGATGTAACTCCTGGAGCTTCTGTAATCAGTGCTGCCACTTTCTCTAAAGCAGGCTCATATTCTTTAGTAATTTCTGGTACAACTAAAATATCACACTCCGCACCCATTTCTTCAGCTTCTTCCACACTTTCAACTACACAGACTTTACCATTTGCTGCTTTATTACCAACGCCAACTCCACGCAAGGCAGCCTCGCCAACAATTTCTACCTTTAATAGATTAGTTGTACTCGGTACCCCTGGTTCTCCAGCAGTAATTACAGCTAAATCTCCATTTTCAACATAGCCAGCTTCTTTAGTCGCTTCTACAGATTTTTCAATCATTTCATCAGTATTTTTAGTAATATCTGCTAGTACTGGCTTCACACCCCAAGATAAGATTAACTTATTAAAGGCTTTCTGATTAGGAGTAACTGCTACAATTGGAGAATAAGGTCTATACTTAGAAACCATTCGTGCAGTATAACCTGAACGAGTAGATGTAATAATTGCTGAAGCTTCTAATTCATAAGCTGTCTCACAAGTATCATGACAGATAGAAGCAGTAATTGTTCGGGCAGGCTTTAAAGCAGACCGATTATATAATTCACCATAATTCAAGTCATCTTCAGTCTCTTCAGCGATTCTATGCATTGTCTCTACTGATTCTATTGGATAATCTCCCATAGCTGTTTCTCCAGATAACATTATAGCATCAGTACCATCATAAATAGCATTAGCCACATCACTTGCTTCTGCTCTTGTAGGTCTTGGATTTTCAATCATAGAATCAAGCATTTGAGTCGCAGTAATAACTGGTTTTCCTACTTTATTACATTCTTCAATCATCATCTTTTGAGCAGCAGGAACTTTTTCTGGTGGAATTTCAACTCCTAAGTCACCTCGGGCCACCATTATTCCATCTACTACTTCTAAAATTTCATCTATATTCTGCACTCCCTCTTGATTCTCTATTTTAGCAATAATATTAATGTCTGCATCATGCTCTTCTAAAATTTCTCTAATTGTCAATACATCATCAGCTTTTCTAATAAAAGATGCAGCAATAAAATCAACATCATTTTTAATACCAAATTTAATATCTTTGATATCTTTATCAGTAATTGCTGGCAAACGTACTGGAACTCCTGGTAAATTCACTCCCTTTGTAGAACCTAATTTTCCACCGTTAATTACTTCACAAATCATCTCTGGATCATTAATTTCTTTAACTTCTAAAGCAATTAATCCATCATCAATTAAAATTTGATCTCCTGCCTCTAAATCACCACAGATACCATCATAAGAAACAGATATCTTTTCATTAGTACCCATAACATCCTCAGTAGTTACTATCAGATCCTGTCCTTGCTCCAATAATACATCACCATCTGCTAACTTTCCAGTTCTAATCTCAGGTCCTTTAGTATCAAGCAAAATAGCAACTTGATCCTCACCTTGATTATTATCTGTGAGCTCTCGAATATTGTCCAGCTTCTCCTTTTGTTCCTCATGATTCCCATGAGAAAAGTTTAAACGAGCTACATTCATCCCAGCCTCAATCAACTCCGACAATGTCTTCTTATCATCACTTGCAGGTCCTATTGTACATACTATCTTAGTTCTTCTCATTTAATTTTCTCCCCCTTAATATATTTTTTTCTTAAAATTAATTAAGATAAAATAGTTGATAAATTATATAAATCCATATCTATCTCTTTTTCTCCTTCAACAGCTTCTTTAATCGGTGAAGACTGCACTTTATTATTAACTAATCCTACCATAACATTAGATTCTCCAGCCAATAACCTATCTACAGCAGCAGCCCCTAACCTACTAGCTAATAATCTATCTCTACCAGTTGGCGCTCCACCTCTTTGAATATGACCTAAAATAGTTACTCTCGCTTCAAATTCAGTACGATTACTAATTTCTTTACTTAAAGTGAAGGCTGGACTCTCTTCCAAATCACGATTAGTCTTGAACTCTTTTCCTGCTAACTCTACACCTTCAGCAACTAAAATAATACTATGTATCTTTCCTTCCTCATAATCGTGCTGAATCTTACGGCATACTTCATCAACATCAACTCTTCTTTCAGGAATCAAGATTGACTCTGCACCTCCAGCTAAACCAGCTGCTAAGGCTAAGAACCCAGCATGGCGTCCCATAGTTTCAATCACAAATGCTCTCTCATG
>JAWOFC010000002.1:0-3017 GCA_046482455.1 Halanaerobacter sp.
AATTAAACGATTATGCAGGTCAGTCTTTAACTCGCGATAGGGGTCTGTATCTACAGTAGTTGGTTTCTGCTTAGTCTTTTGCTTTACTTGCTTAGTCGCCTTATCATTTTCTTGTTCAGCATTTCTCTTCTTTTCACCAGAGAGACGATCTTTTAGAGACATTTTGTTAGCACCTCCCCATTAATTGATAATGGATAATGGATAATGAGGACATTTGTCCGGTTAAAACCGTACAAAGTGTCCACATTTAGTGTCATTACATTTGTCCGACCACAACATATTGTGGTGTTAAGGTATGGAAGGACAAATGTCCGAACACAAAATGGATAATTAAATTCAAAAGCATACAATCAAAAATTAAAATCATCACTCTTCATAGACATGCAATTTAGAATAATCTCGTTAGAGAGTATTATATAAAGGCTTTGCCCTGCAGCGTGAAGTTTAAATCATTTAAGAAAACTACTTATCTTATCCAGCCAGCCCTTCTTCCCTGCTGTTTTATTGCTCTCATCCCCAGTAACTAAGTTAGCCAGTTTAATTACTTGCCGTGCTAAGACAGATTGAGGTTTAGAGACAACAAAAGGCTCCCCTTGATTAATTGAATCAATAGTAACTTCACCTTGACTAGGAATCTTTAAGTCCACATCATAGCCTAGAGACTCCTCTAAATCATCAACATCAATCCCTATCTCTTCTGAATATCGATTTAAGATGAGCTTAATACTCTCTTTAGGATAGTCTAACCTCTCCATCACCTCTAGAGATAACTTTACATTCTTGATTGTAGAGAGATCTAGCATAGCAATTAATAGAATCAAGTCTGAATTATCTAAAGCCGTTAAGACAGGTTCAGAAAAAGATTGGGGTGTATCAATAATAATATAATTAAATCTCTCCTTTAAAATAGCAATTAATCTCTCAATTTCACGACCACCAATTACTTCTGCCTCTTCTGGATGCAGAGGAGAATTTAAGAGATGGAGACCATTATCATAACTCAATAAATAATCATCAATATTCTCAGATGTCAGACTATCTAATTCCTTAACTGCATCAGCAATTGTTATCTTCGGATTCAAATCCAATAAGACATCAGAATCTCCAAACTGCAGGTCTAAATCAACTAAGACAACATCCAATTCCTCCTGCTGTTGAAGTACAACAGCTAAATTAGTAGCTAAAATTGTCTTCCCGACTCCGCCTTTACTGCTAAAAACAGAGACAATCTTCTCTTGTGAACCTTTCTGTTCTAAAAGGCTCTGTTCTTTCTTAGCATCTAATTCATAGACCTGCTTAATTACATTAATTAGTTCATCATCACCAAAAGGCTTAATTAAGTATTCTCGAGCTCCAACCATCATTGCTTTACGTAAATAATTCTGTTCTTCTTGCACAGACATCATAATAATTGATGACTTCGGCACTTCACGATTAATAATCTCAGTTGCCTTAATCCCTTTTATCTTAGGCATATTAATATCCATTAAGATAATATCTGGCTGTAGTTCTTTTGCCTTTTCAATTACATCTTTGCCATCTACTGCTTCTCCAATCACTACAATATTTTGCTCTAATTCTATTAACTTACGCACATTCTCTCTTGTCTCAGCTACATCATCGGCCAGCAGCACCTCTATTTTTTCGGCCATTAACTATTCACCTCTCTAAAGCCAATTCACTATTTTTCTCTCTTCTCTACTTCTAAATCCTGCTCTAATTCTTTCTTCTGCTTAAAAGTATTATCTAAGTCCATTAATTCTTCTGATTTTCCATCCATCTTAATTACTTTAGGCGTTACTAAAATTAATAATTCTGATTTGCGCTCTTGATAATCCCTACTCTCAAACAAAGCTCCTAAAATAGGCAAGTCACTTAAGATAGGAATCTTTTGAACATTCTCAGATTGATAGTTTTGCATCAAACCTCCAATAGCTAATGTTACCCCATCTGGAATGACTACTTTAGTACTCACTTCACTGCTCTTAATTGCTGGCAGTTGACCATTACCATACTCTACTGCGTTGGCCCAATCTAGCCTACTCACACGCGGCTTAAGATAAGTATTTAACTTACCATCACGTGTTACCTCAGGTTGAATGCTGAATTCAACTCCATATTCGCGCCAGGTTACAGTCTGTTGACCATCAGCATCAGTAGTTACAACTGGTATCTCACCACCAACTACAAATTCAGCCTCTTCACCGCTTTTAGTAACTAATTTCGGTTTAGCTAATAATTTAGCCTGTCCCTCATCTCTTAAAGCTTCTAACTTACTCTGAATCTTGCTAATTCTTTTAAAAGAACCCAAACCAAACTTGGTTCCCTCAGGTAAATTCTCATCAAAAACAGCAGTCCCTGACTCTAAATTATCATTCTCACCAACACCATACCAATCAACACCTATTTTATCATTAGTCGATTTATCAATTTCAAAAATTTGGGCCTCTAATAAAACCTGTAATGAGTTCTTAACTTGAATCTGATTAACCACTTCTGCACCAAATACCTTTGCTATCTCTTCTGCTCGTTGACTCTGCTTTGGATTATCTACTCTCCCACTTAATAAGATAGTATCATCTACTTTAGCTACTTTAACTTTCTTAAATTCAATTAATTCTCTAATCCGATCTAAGGTAGCTGAATCTTCTTTGATAATTCTCACTTTATAGAGTTTAAGTCCCTTTTGATCCCAAATATGAACTGTTGTCTCACCTGGACTGCGTCCATTAATTAATAGCTCTTGGTCAGAGACAGTAATCACATCAGCAACTTCAGGATCCCCCACTGCTACGCGCCCTAAATTATCTATCTTAATTAATTTAGATTTACCATTAGGAATCTCTAACTTCTCTGTCTGCTGAGCATAAGTAATGCTTAGATTAAAGATTAAAAAATAGAATAATAGACTGACTATGAGGAGGAAATATCTTCTCTTCATTAATTACCCTCCTTTATAAATACATCTTCACCGGCCCGCTGCGGCCGGCCCGGATGAGGCCACAGGCGGGCGTCGT
>JAWOFC010000133.1:0-3111 GCA_046482455.1 Halanaerobacter sp.
GTTTGGCGGGAAGCTAATCGTTCAACAGCCTGCTGAGTCAGATCTTCCAGCCTATGAGAGTGTGATTGCAGGTAATACTATTCTGTATGGTGCAACTGAAGGTGAACTATATATGAATGGAATTGCTGGCGAAAGATTTGGGGTTCGTAATTCTGGTGTTCAGGCAGTAGTAGAAGGTATTGGAGACCACGGTTGTGAGTATATGACAGGTGGTCGAGTAGTTGTGCTAGGCCAGACAGGACGTAACTTTGGAGCTGGAATGAGCGGTGGTATTGCTTATGTCTATGATATAGATGGAGACTTTAAGCCGAAGGTTAATGACTTGATGGTTAATATGGAGGAGCTAACCCCACAAGACCTAGACTTAGTCAAAGAGTTAGTCACTAATCATGTTGAGTATACAGATAGTGAGCGGGGAAAAGAAGTCTTAGAGAACTGGGATGAAGTAAAAGATAAGTTTGTGAAAGTTATTCCGCCGAAGTATAAGAAAATCATTGCTGAGCGTAGGGAGGAGAAGAGTAATGGCTAATAATGATATAGGTTTTTTAAAGTATAGCCGCGAAGAGATAGAAAAGAGGTCAGTGGAAGAGCGTGTTAATGACTATCAAAAAGTAAAAGAATCTCCAACACCTGAGTATGCTCTTAAGCAGGCAGCACGGTGTATGAACTGTGGAACGCCATTCTGTAATTTTTCTTGTCCAGTTGATAATCTATGTCCGGAGTGGCATGCTTTTGTACGTAAGGATGAATGGGAGAAAGCAATTAAGGTTTTACATGAGACAAATAATTTTCCTGACTTCACAGGGCGTTTATGTCCCGCCCTCTGCGAAGGCGGCTGTGTGCTAGGAATTAATGATGACCCAGTCGCAATTAAGAATATTGAATATGCTATTTCCGAAAAGGCATGGAAAGAAGGATGGATTAAACCTCATCCGCCCGAAGTGAGAACAGATAAAGAAGTAGCAGTCGTCGGTTCTGGTCCAGCAGGTTTAGCTGCTGCTCAAGAGATAAATCGTCAAGGACATCAGGTAACTGTCTATGAAAGAGATTCTAGAGCAGGCGGTATGTTAGCTTATGGAATTCCTGATTTTAAGATAGAGAAATGGGTTGTTGACCGCCGCGTTGAGCAGTTAAAAGAAGAGGGGGTAGACTTTATCCTAGATACAGAGGTAGGTACTGATATTCCAGCTGAGGAATTAGAAGAGGAGTATGATGCTGTTGTCTTAGCAGGAGGTTCACGTGAAGCTCGGGATCTGCCTGTCTATGGACGTGAATTAGAGGGTATTCATTATGCCTTAGATTATTTAAAGCAGCAGAATAAACGTGTCCAGGGCCAAGAGATTCCCGCGGAAGAAGAGATTAATGCTCAAGGTAAGCGAGTAATCGTTATCGGAGGTGGAGATACAGGTTCTGACTGTGTTGGAACAGCCATTCGTCAAGGAGCAGAAGATGTTTATCAGATTGAACTATTAGATAAACCACCGAGTGATAGAACGCCTGATAATCCATGGCCGCGTTATCCACAGACCTTAAAGACATCTACTTCTCATGAAGAAGCAGAATGTTTAATCGATGCTGAAGGAGATGAATGTGATTTACGGGAATGGTCAGTCTTAACAAAGCGCTTTACTGGTAATGACGATGGTCAAGTAGCAGAGTATCATGCAGCAAGAGTGGAGTGGAAAGATTCTGAAGATGGCGGTAAGGAGATGGAAGAGATTCCAAATAGTGAATTCTCGCTACCAGTTGATATGGTAATCCTAGCGGTTGGATTTGTCCATCCTGAGCATGATGGGATGATTGAGGAACTTGACTTAGAATTAGATGACCGCGGAAATATCGATGATGATAACTATCAAACAAATCGTGATAATTTCTTTGCTGCTGGTGATATGCGTAAGGGTGCTTCCTTAGTTGTTTGGGCAATTAAAGAAGGTCAAGAAGTAGCCCAACGAGTAGATCAGTATTTGAAATAATTAATCTAAGCTATAGATATTTAATTTGGTCACTCCGCAGGGAGTGACCTTTTTTTCATGGCTTGGAGGCGAATATCAGCCTCCAAGCAGAGGTAATTAAAAGTTGATGAATCTATTTCTACGTCTTTTTTCCTCCATCATCTCAAGAGAACCTAAGAGAATATGGGCCAAACCAAAGCCAGCAATGCCCCAGCCTAGATTCGGGTTATTTTTTTTGATCTTCATCCCTAAGCCTGTGACAACTGTTCCTAAAGCAGTCGGCAGTGAACCTTCTCTGATTCTATTATCCATGATGAATCCCTCCTTTTTAGAGGTCTAAATATATTATTCTGCAAGATGGAATTAATTATACTGTTAAAATTATCTATTAGCTATGAGCTGTCAGCAGTCAGCTCAATCAAAAGTAAAACCAAAAAGCAAAACCAAAAGCAAAATCAAAAAACGAGCATTTACGAAAAGGTATAGTCACTGCCCTCCGCTCTAAAAGTACAACTGACTTAGATTGAGATAAAATTTTTTCGCAGCGACCTTAAATCTAGTTTGTCAATAAGTCTTAACGAAGTGAAATAAAAATTAATTTTGCATTGCTTAATTTCTACTTTAAATTAAGCTAAATTAATTTTTATTGAACGAGTTTAGACGAATCAAACTAGATTTAAGAGCGAAGAAATTATTTTATCTTAATCTCGAAGCTACACTTTATATAGCTATAATGCAATTCAGCATTAAATTTCTGCAATTTAGCTAAAATTTATAACTTATATATGATATTACACTATAATATTAAGTAAGAAGTTAGCAATAATCTTATAACCCTATGAGTAGCTAACTTTAAATTTTTTAATTATTTTCGGCTAAATCAATCATTCCTCACCTACCTAGTTCCTAAACCTAAGATTGATTTAGCCGAAAATCAAGTATTCATTACAAAACTAAATTTTTATAGGGGGTTAAAAAATGTTATCATTTATCGGGTCTTTAATTGCTTTAGTGGTTGGTTATATTCTCTATGGGACAGTTGTAGAAAAGGTATTTGGGGTAAGTGGAGAGAGAGAAACACCAGCTTATACGAAAGAAGATGGTGTTGATTATGTACCGTTAAGTTGGCCGCAGACATTCTTGATTCAGCTTTTAA
>JAWOFC010000295.1:0-5088 GCA_046482455.1 Halanaerobacter sp.
AGGAGACTATCTGCTCTTTGCACAAGGGGTTAATGAAGAGGTTGAGGATAAGCTGCAGGATTTATTTACAGAATTTTACGCATAGTATAGATAAAGTGTAGCTTTCAAGATTAATTTTTATTTCACTTCGTTAAGACTCATTTACAAACTAGATTTAATGCCGCTGCGAAAGGATTTTATCTCAATCTAAGTCAGCCTTACTTTAAGAGTGTTGGGAGAACTGTTTCAGCTTGAAGCTGCTTTGATTTTTCGATGTAAAATTATGATTACAGCCGTTAGATTATACTTGCAGTTGATGGTTAACAGTTAAAATTCAAATTCAAAACTGAAACTAAAATTAAACTCTCTTTAACACCAGAGATATTAGCAATTATGTTGGTTTTGAATTTAACTGTCAACTGTAAGAGTACTTTTAGCTAAAGAAAGATATTGGAAGATAAAATATTTAGTCTTTTGATTGTATGCTTCTGACTTTAACTGTACACTGTAGACTGTCAACTGTAAACTGATAAGGGTGAAAGGGGATTTAAAAATGAAACTTGACAGCATTCTAAATAAAGAGCAGTATGCGAAAGAAGAGCTGCTTTATTTAATTAATTTAGAAGATGAAGATAAGATTAATAGATTATATAATCATGCCTATCAAGTAAAGAAAGAGAATGTAGGTCAAAAGGTCTATTATCGGGGGATTATTGAGTTTAGTAATATCTGCGAAAAGAACTGTAATTATTGTGGAATTAGAGCGGATAATAGTAATGTAGATCGCTATTTTATGGATAAAGAAGAGATCTTAGAGAGTGCCCAGTTTATTTATGATAATAATTATGCTTCTCTTGTCTTACAATCTGGAGAGCAGACTGATGAAGAGTATATTAGATTTGTAGATGAAATAATTAAAGAGATTAAAGATTTAAGCAATGGAGAGTTAGGGATTACTCTTTCTTTAGGGGAGCAGGATAAAGAGACTTATCAACGCTGGTTTGATTTAGGTGCTCATCGTTATTTACTTAGAATTGAAAGTTCTAATCCTGAGTTATATCAATCGATTCATCCTCAAGACCATGACTTTCAGCGCCGTCTTCAATGTTTAGAAGACTTAAAGGAGATTGGATATCAAGTTGGTACGGGAGTGATGATTGGAATTCCAGGTCAAAGTAGAGAAGATTTAATTGATGATATTTTATTTTTTGCTCAACATGATATAGATATGATTGGTATGGGCCCATATGTAATTCATGAAGAGACGCCAATTATAGAAGGAATTAAGAATAGGGAAGAACTAAAGGAGCGTAATTTAGACTGGGGCTTAAAGATGGTAGCTATTTTGCGCTTAGTAATGCCTGATATTAATATTGCAGCAACTACTGCTCTACAGGCTTTGGATTCGATTGGGCGCGAGAAGGCTTTAAAAGCAGGGGCTAATATCTTAATGCCGATTGTAACCCATAAGAATTATCGAGCTGACTATCAGCTTTATGAAAATAAGCCCTGTACTGAAGAAGAGGCATCAGACTGTAAAAACTGTTTAGCTTACCGCATAGCTAAAGTTGGTGATGAGATAGGTTATGGAGAATGGGGAGATTCTCCGCATTACTTTAAGCGGATTAATAATCCAGACAAGTTAGGGAGTGAGATAGATGCAGAAAACGCCGCGGGCCAATAGATTGCACATTGCTATTTTAGGACGCAGAAATGCAGGGAAATCAAGCTTAGTTAATGCTTTAACCAATCAAGATTTAGCAGTTGTATCAGAAGTAGCCGGGACAACAACTGATCCTGTCTATAAATCAATGGAGATTCTACCGATTGGTCCAGTTAGAATTATTGATACAGCTGGAATAGATGATAGTGGAGAATTAGGAGATTTAAGAGTCAAAAAAACAAAAGAAGCCTTATCAAGAACAGATTTAGCTGTCTTAGTTGTTGATCCTGAAGTTGGAGTTGATGAGTACGAAAAAGAGTTATTAACAGAGTGTGAAGAGCGAGAAATTCCAGTTGTGGGAGTTGTTAATAAAGAGGATAAGGTAGAGGAAATTGCTCTTAAAGATTTAATGGATGAGTTGAATATTAAATTATTATCTGTTAGTGCTCTTAAAGGAACTGGCATTGAGAAGTTAAAGAAAGAAATAATCCTGAATGCTCCCGAAAAGTATGAAAAATCAGAGATTATTGGAGACTTAATTCAGCCGCAAGATACAGTTGTCTTAGTGATTCCAATTGATGCTGCAGCTCCTAAAGGGCGCTTGATCTTGCCTCAAGTTCAGACTCTGCGTGATGTCTTAGACCATGATGCTCAATCGATGGTTGTCAAAGATACAGAATTAAAAGGAGCCCTAGCAGAATTAAAGCATGATCCTAAAATAGTAGTGACAGACTCACAAGCCTTTATGAAAGTAGCAGCAGATGTACCGGAAAGAATTCAGTTGACGGGTTTTTCTATTTTGTTTGCTCGCTATAAAGGAGATTTAGAGATCTTAACTAAAGGAGCTAAAAAGATTGATGAGCTTAAGTCAGGTGATAATATATTAGTAGCAGAGTCTTGTACCCATCATCGTACCTGTGATGATATAGGAACTGTTAAAATTCCGCGCTGGTTAAGGCAGAAAGTTGGCGGTGATTTGAACTTTGATCATGTGTCAGGACGAGAATTTCCTGATAATGTTGCAGATTATGACTTGATTGTGCAGTGTGGGGGCTGTATGACTAATCGTAAAGAGATCTTATATCGAATTAAGAAAGCAGATAGTCTAGGAATTCCAATCGTTAACTATGGAATGTTAATTGCTCATGTGCACGGGATTTTAGATCGGGCTTTAGAGCCTTTTCCGTATGCAAATATGCTGTGGAATGAAGAATAATCTATATAAAGTGTAGCTTTGAAGATTGAGATAAAATTGTTTCTTCGCTTATAAATTTAGGTTGATTCGTCTAAACTCGTTCAATCAAAATGAATTTATATTAATCAAATTTGATTAATATAATCAAAATTCACTTTAATTTCACTTCGTTAAGACTCATTAACAAACTAAATTTTAGGTCGCTGCGAAAGAATTTTATCTCAATCTAAGTCAGTCTTACTTTTAGAGCGGAGGGCAGTGACTGTACCTTTTCGTAAGTGCTCGTTCTTTGATTTTTCTTTTTGGTTTTGAATTTCAATTGTAAATTATCAATTCTCCATTATCAATCAAAGGTGAAGCTTTATATAGATATTATTAGATTTTAAGGTCAACTCTGTTTATGGGGTTGATCTTTTTATTTTTTAGTTTATTTTTAGATTCTTTTGTTATAGTTGTAGTATGTTTAATTTAATTTAGATTAACAATCATTGATTTGTATTTTTGTCAAAATAATATTATAATAAAACAAATATGTATAAATTTTACATAAATACAACAAAAAAATAGTTATTGGAGGCCTAAAATGAGCAGTTTAGCAAAAGTAATTGAAGTCGATGAAGAAAATTGTGTTAATTGTCATCAGTGTATTTCAGTCTGTCAAGATGCTACTAAATTATGTAATGATGGAACAGGAGATCATGTATCAGTGAATGCTGATTTATGTATTGCTTGTGGAGAATGTATTATAGCTTGTGAGCATGATGCGCGCAGCTATGTTGATGATTGGGAGCAATTTAGAGAGGCGGTGGAGAATAATGATGATTTAGTTGCTATAGTAGCTCCAAGTATAGCTGCTAATTTTCCTAAAGATTATTTAAAGGTAAATGCTTGGTTAAAGGAGCAAGGTGTCGAAGCAGTCTATGATGTTTCTTTTGGAGCTGAACTTACAGTTAAAAGTTATTTAGAACATATTGATAAAAATGATCCTGATTCTGTGATTGCTCAACCTTGTCCGGCAATTGTTAGCTACTTAAAGATATATCAGCCAGAGTTACTAGATTATTTAGCTCCTGCTGATAGTCCAATGCTGCATACAATTAAGATGGTTGAAGAATTTTATCCGCAATACAGTAATCATAAGATAGTAACTATCTCTCCTTGTATTGCTAAGAAGAGAGAATTTGAAGCTACTGGTTATGGAGATAAGGTATTTAATGTGACCTTTAAAAGTTTAATCGATTATTTTAATAACTCAAAAGAGAAACTTGCTAATTATGCTGAAGAGGAATTTAGTGGTATAGCTGCTGAGCGGGCAGTAGGATTTTCAACTCCTGGAGGTTTATTAGAGACTGTTGAACGGGAGGTAGAGGGGGCTAAAAGTTTTACACGTAAGATTGAAGGACCTAGTGAAGTCTATGAGTACTTTGAAGAGTTAGAAGATGATATTAAGAATGGTAACGCCCCTTTATTAATTGATTGTTTAAACTGTTCTTTAGGCTGTAATGGGGGAACAGGAGTAGATACGACTGGCAGAAGCCGCGAAGAATTAGATGCTAATGTTCGTAATAGAATTGAGGAGCAGAAACAAAAGTATGAAAAAGAAAAGAGCTGGTTTGCAAGCTTAATAGGTTCAGAAGAAAAGAAATTGAATAAACTGATTAATAGCAAGTGGAAGCCTGGATTATATAATAGGTCTTATCAGGATTTATCCTCCCAGCAACTTGAAATTCCATCTGTTGAAAAATTGGAGCCTATCTATAATGAATTAAGAAAGCATACTCAAGAGGAACGAAATATAAATTGTGCTTCTTGCGGTTATGATTCTTGTAAAACTATGAGTACAGCCTTATACTATGGTCTAAACCAACATGAAAACTGTCATTATTATGAACAACAGCTTGCCAATGATAGAGAATTATCTATTAACCATGTTAAGAAAATAGCTGATTTAATTGAAGAAATATATTCAACTCTACAGCAATTAAATGCATCTAGTGAAACTGTAGTGGAACATTCTGAACAGACAGCTCATAAAGCATCTCAGTCCTTGAATAGACTACAAAATTTAGTTAATAAATCTTCTGGACTAGCCCAAGAAGTGGGCCAATTTGATGAGATTGTAGAGGCTATTACTAGTATAGCAGAACAGACAAATTTATTGGCTTTAAATGCAAGTATTGAAGCAGCAAGGGCAGGAGAGGCGGGGAGCGGTTTTGCAGTAGTGGCAGAAGAGATAAGTGCTTTAGCTACT
>JAWOFC010000301.1:0-5948 GCA_046482455.1 Halanaerobacter sp.
TCCTCTTCACTATCCTGCTTAACTTTATCTTCCTCCGCTTCATCTTCTTCCTTCTCTTCCCAACCAACCAATTTATCGAGATTAAAAGTAGTATCCCTACTTTGAACCTTATCATTAGGAGAACGTAGAGCTAATCTAATCTTTCCTTCTCTATCTGCTAAGACTAATTTCTCTGCCTCTTTAAGATCCACTGCTAGAGTAACACTCTTCTTAACTTCTGCTTTCATTTCTTCATTACTTGTCATATCTTGTGCTACAGCTAAGACCTTGACATTTTGCAATACAGTCTTAGCTACTGTATTATCAGGTCTAGAAAAGACTCCTACTACATCTACATAATCACCAGGTATTAAAAATCCTGCCACCCCAGTAACTTCATTAACTGCTACTGTGACAGCCCTCTTCTTAGTATCTAAATTAAAAGCTAGGACTGAATTAATCTCTTCTTTAGCATATAGTCTTGACTTTAAGATCTGTTCTCCTGCAATTATCTTATTAGAAACATATCTATCCTCAACTTTCTCTACCGAATTCAAAGCTTCATAATGAGCCTGGCTCTGCGGAACCTTCTTTAGCTCTACCATCTCCTCATTAATTTTTTGGCGGGCTTTAATATTATCTTTAGCTACTACCACTGAAACCTTCTCTTCTGAATCTTCTTCTTGCTGCTGGGGAGTACCTAACATTGTATAGACTAATACTGATGTAATCAAACCCAAAATAATAGCTATAATAACTACCATCTTTGCATTCATTAATACCCTCTCCTTAATCAGAACAGATTTCTACTTTTAATCTACTAATTTAACAGTCCGCAGTCCAAAATCTTGACCACTAGACCCCATTTGTCCTGAATCGGCCAATCTTTCGATAAATCTACCTTCTACGTAGGCATTACCTTCTTTATTACTCATCCCCTCTAAAAAGAAAGCAGCAAAACCGACAACCTCAGAACTGCTGCGCCCACTTCCTAATTTATCAATAACAGGTACATAAAGAAGACGTGGACAGTTAGGCTTAACTGCATCATAAGTACAAGCTGGCACATGGTCACATTCATCAATTCTATACTCGACCCCTTTTCTAGTTGGGCCGGACATATTCCCTGGTTCAGTCGTTACTTGATCACCTACTGCTAATCTATCATCAGAGCCATGTTTAATATTATCTTCATAGTTTTTAGCTCCACTACCGCCTAAAGCTAAAGCACCAAAATTTCCATTTAAACCTCGGGCATTAGCTGGTCCACCGGCACCATACTTTAAATAATACTCTTCTCCATAGGAAAAGTTCTGCTCTACAACTCCAAAAGGAACTGCCCCACTCATAGCAGTTACTTTAGAAACTTTGGCCCTAGAACTACTATTTATCTCCACTTGATTAATCCCAATTACAGGGGCAAAATTCATATCGACCTTTTGAACTCCTTCTGCTTGAATCTCATTACTCCCCACTAAACTAATATTAATCTGCTCCTCTGATAAACCATTATTAATGGCATAATCTTGGGCTATTTCCTCAGCAGTCAGAGAATCTTCCGGTAGTTCCTGCACTCCTGCTAAGACCATAGCATCTAAAGTATTGACCAGTTCTATCCGTTCTAAATAAAGGAGCCCTACATCAACTACCAAAGCCAATAAAGCTAAAAAGATAACCATTAAAAAAGCTACTAGAACAATCACAGTCCCTTTTTCTGCAGCTAACTCTTTCATCTTAACACCTTCTTTCCAATATCACTCGACTCTCATAACCATTGTACTATTAATTGGAAAAGGATCAGGCAATAAGTTTGTAATCACAGGCACGAAGAGATCGACCTTATATCCCACTTCAACTGTCAACGAATCACCACCGGTACGGTTTGCTTGAGCAGGGGTAATGTCAATGGTTAAGCGGTCTAGATCCAAATCACTCGGCTGCACTGCATCCTCTACAGCAGATACAATCTGACTGTCATCATTCTTAATAACACCCGCTCTTGCTCCTGTGCGGGCAGCATTAGCAATCACTAAATAGGCATGAAAAATACGCCCAAACTCTACTATCCCAAATAAGATCAATAATAAGACTGGTAAGACTAAAGCTAATTCAACTAATGATTGAGCTTTCTCTTCTTTAGCTAATTTAACAAACATTCTACCACCCCATCAGACGGGCCAAAGATTTAGTACTTTTAGCAATAGAGAAGACCAGGTTCCAACTACAATTGCTACTCCATAAGGAAAAGACTGCGCATCCCCTTGTCTTTCTAAATCATCTAAAGGTATACGATAGATAAACTTATTGATTAATTGTGTTATCTTCCCTAATCTATTCTCCTTGATTAAAAGAAATAAAGAGATTAAGCCTCCTACAATTGCTATCACTAAAGCATTTACAAAAATGAATCTAGCACCTTTCACTGCTCCAATAGCAGCTACTAACTTAACATCTCCCGCTCCTAAGCCCCTTAAAATAAAAGGAATTAAAAATAAAAACAATCCTACAACAAAGCCTAGACTACTAGTTGATATTCCTGCTAAGCCGCTCTGATAAATATTAATTATGAGACCAGCTAACATTAATCCTCCAATAAAGTAATTAGGAATAATCCCATATTTAATATCAAAATAAAGCGGTATGATTAATATTAAGCTTAAAGTTATATCTACCATCTTTAAACCTCTCTTAATTATAATTTATCCTTCCTCTAGACCTAAAGCCCTACCTGATTTCACTCAAGTAGGGCTTTAGATTTCATCATCGCCTTATTAAATTAAGCATAGATTATAAGATTAACTTCCGCTATCAGTACTTCCACTAAGCTTATCACTTATATCTTGAAAGATATCACCTATATTACCACCCATAGTAGTCAATACAGCAATTACAGCTACTGCAACCAAAGCTAAGATTAATCCATACTCTACCATACCTTGTCCGTCTTCCTCTTTAACTAATCTTTTTAGAATATCCAACATAACTTTCACCCCCCTAGCTAGTTAATTTCTAAGCCAGTATTCCATCAGTCCACAGGAATCTCTAACATAACCTTACTCCCCTGTCCTGCTTGGGAGACAAAATTGACCTTACCACCTAATAGTTCAGCCCTCTCCTTCATGCTAAATAGACCAAATGATTCTTGATTAGCAGACTCTGCAAGAGCCTCTTCTACATCAAAGCCCTGTCCATAGTCCTTAACTACTACATTAACAATCTTAGGTCTGATCTCTATCTTCACATCTACAGCATTAGTTCCAGAGTGCTGATGCGCATTATTTAATGCCTCTTGAATAATCCGATAAATAGCTACTTCAAAGGATGACTTTAACTCTCTTTTATTAGCTAACACTTTAAGTTCTATATTTAATCCTGTCTTCTCTTCAAAGTCTTCAATATATTTCTTAAGAGCAGGAATTAAACCTAAGTCGTCTAAACTCATCGGTCTTAGATCAAAAATGATCTTTCTCACATCTTGGAGACTCTTCTTAACTGAGGTTTTAAGATCTTGCACCTCATCTTTAGCCTTCTGAATATCTTTATCAACTACTTTATCAAAATATTCTAATTTAAAGACTACATTGGCCAGCAGTTGAGCTGGACCATCATGAATCTCTCTAGCTACTCTCTTTCTTTCTTTCTCTTGAGCTTTAATAATTTGAATTCCAAGATGCTCTTTTTGCTTTAGCTCTTTAAACTGAGCTCCTAATTCTTGTAAATCATCTGTCATATAATTCTTCACAATTCCAATCTGAGAGATAAGATTCTCAGCCTTATTAACTGTCCCTTCTAGCTCTTTGAGTCTTCTTTCTAAATCATCTCTCTTTTGACGCAGCCTCTTCTCTTTTTCACGTAAGAGGGATAGTTCTAGCTGTTTATCTTTAGCTTCTTCATAGGCTTCTTTGATATCACTTTCACTATAATTACTTATATCATTACTAACTTCCATTAAATGTTTACGTGCTTTTCTATCTTCTAACTCTAACTTGTCCACTTTATCGATTACTTCAATCGTCTCTGCACGAATCTCTTCTAAATCCTCTTTAGTGGCCTCATACTCATTTCTGGCTGCTTCTGAAATAGAGAATACCTCTTGTTGACTATTCTCAATAGCATCCAGCATCTTGTCAATAACTTCATCTAAAGAGAAATCTTCTAATTGCTGATTCATATTCTTGCCCCATTTGTAAAACAGGATTCTCGCATTATAGTTTTTATATTTAAATTGTACTAATAATAACGTAAAAAGTCAATTTGAAATTTATTCAATCGAATTAGCTTAAAATTCCTCGTTCTTTGTTAATTGTTAAAGAATCCTAAGATAAACTCTTTAAGCCATCTAAAGATACGAACAAAGATATTAGCCTTTTCGACCTTCTCAGTTGTTACTAATTCAACTTCTCCTAATTGATTATCAGGGTCATCTTCATGAACAAAAACTATCTTCCCAGCTGTAGTTCCTTTGTCAACTGGAGCTTCTAACTTATCTACTGTCTGCACTTTCTGCTCTATTAATTCCTTAGTACCGCGTTTAATAACGGCAGAAAAGCCTTCTGATGTTGCTACTGGAACTTCTAACTTCTTTCCTCCTTGAACCTCAACTTTAGCTGTCTGCTTTTGAGGACCTATTAGATTAGCCTTATAGAATGCCTTGAATCCATAATCAAGCAGCTCAGCACTCTGCTCTACTCTAGCATTCTCACTATCAGTCTTCATGACTACACTAATCAAGCGCCGCTCTCCCCGCTCAGCCGTCCCAGCTAAGCAATATTTAGCCTTTTCTGTCCAACCAGTCTTTATTCCATCAGCACCTGGATAGTAACCAATTAAGTTATTAGTAGTATAAATCCTTAAGTTACCATTCTTGATATAATCTACTCGCTTAGCAGACCAGTCTAAAACTTCAGGATATACTTTAATCAATTCCCGCCCCATAACTGCTATATCATGAGCACTGGTATAATGTTTTTCATGTTCAGCAGGCAGACCAGTAGTATTTACAAAATGAGTATGCTCTAGACCTAGTTCTTTAGCTCTACGATTCATCATGTTCACGAAATTCTGCTCTGTACCACCAATATGCTCTGCTAAAGCTACACAGGCATCATTAGCTGAGGGTAAGACAACAGCCTTTAGAATATCCTTTAGAGAGTACTCTTCTCCCTCAGCTAACCAAACTTGAGAGCCCCCCATCGATTCAGCAAATGAACTAATCTCAACTTGATCATCTAAACTAACTTCTCCCTCTTCAAGGGCTTCCGCCGTTAATAATAAAGTCATAATTTTAGTAATACTAGCCGGCGGTAACTCTAAATTTTCATTCTTCCTAAATAAGACTTGTCCTGTTTCAAAATCCATTAAAATTGCTGACTTAGCTTCAACATCAAAATCTTGATTTTGAGCATAAACAACATTGGTTGAAAATAAAACTAATGCAATGAGCAATAAACTTATATTTCTTTTAAAGTTAGACATTCTTCTCCTCACCCTCCTGAAATTCTTTAGCATCTTGCCACCATTCTTCTAGTTTAGTTAATGAAATTTCACTTAATGGCTCTTCCTTATCTTGAGCTTGCTCTTCTAAATGTTTAAATCTCTCCTTAAATTTATTAATTGTCTCTCTTAAAGTTGTTTCAGCATCAACTTCTAAAAACCTAGCTAAGTTAACTACTGCAAATAATAAATCTCCCAACTCCTCTTTAGCTGCTTTAAATTGATTAATCTCAATCTCTCTTTTTAACTCTATAAGCTCTTCATCGACTTTATCTAATGCTCCCTCTATCTTAGGCCAATCAAAGCCTACTTCTGCTGCCTTAGCTTGTACTTTTTGAGACCATAACAGAGCTGGAAACTCAGTCGGTATTTCTTCTAATAGTCCTTTAGCTAAAGTTTTGTCCTTCTCTGCTGCCTTTATCTTCTCCCATTCTTCCATAACTTCAGTTGCTGTCTCTACTTCATCCTCTCCAAAG
>JAWOFC010000305.1:0-7971 GCA_046482455.1 Halanaerobacter sp.
CTTATGAGACAGGAACAGTACGGGTTAGTCTTAGTTACTTTAATACTGTAGAGGAAGTTGAGAAGCTTTTGGAGTCAATCAAACAATTAGCAAAAAGCTGAGCATATAGATTACGCACTTGACTAGCTAAAAGTAGAGCGAATAGGGCTACACGGAGGGGCTTAAATAGCTATCAGCTGTCAGTCGTCAGCAGTCAGCTAAAAAATAAGATAAAAACAGCAATTAAGCAATAAATAGAACTGCTATAATTGAGGGTTTGGTTTTTATTTGTATGTTTTTGACTTTAACTGTTCCTACGGGTCTTTATCAAGACCCTGCGTGAAAACCACAAAAACTGTATCAACTGTAAACTGTAAATTGTAAACTAAAAAAACTGCTTTTAATGTTTTGACTTTAACTGTCAACCGTACACTGTTAACTGTAAACTAGAAAAGGGGTGGTGTTTCTATGACAGAAAAGATTAAACTAACACAATATAGTGCAGCCTCGGGCTGAGCAGCTAAAATGGGTCCTCAAGCCCTGTCGCAAGTTTTGCGGCAAGTTGATTTTAATGCTGATGATGAGAACCTGATTGTAGGATTAGAGAAAGCAGATGATGCAATTGCTTATCAGGTCAATCCCGAGCAGATAGTCATTCAATCAATCGACTTCTTTACTCCGATTGTAGATGATCCCTATATGTTTGGACAGATTGCAGCAGCTAATGCTTTAAGTGATGTCTATGCTATGGGAGGTACTCCCTTAACTGCAATGAATGTTGTCGGCTTTCCTAACTGTTTAGAAGGCGATGTATTGAGTAAGATTTTACAAGGCGGAGCTGATAAAGTAGCAGAAGCAGGAGCAGTGATTGCAGGGGGACATACTGTTGAAGATGATGAACCTAAATATGGTCTCTCTGTGATGGGTCAAGCAGAACCTGAGCAGATCTTGACCAATGATAATGCCCAAGTTGGTGATAAGTTAATCTTAACTAAGCCCTTAGGAATGGGTATTGTCTCCACAGCCATCAAAGGCGGTTTAGCCGCTGAAGATATTAAAGAAGTAGTCATTGATTCTATGGCACGTTTGAATAATCAAGCAGGAGAGGTAATGCATGATTACGGAGTTAATGCCTGTACCGATATTACAGGTTTTGGACTCTTAGGTCATCTGTGGGAGTTGGCTGAGAATAGTGGAGTTAAGATCGAAGTTAGAGCTAATGAAGTACCTATCTTCGATAAAGTAGTTGAGTATGCTGAAATGGGACTAGTTCCAGCTGGAGCTCACAGCAATAAGAAACATCTAGAGCAGCATATTGAATTTGGCCCAGCGATTGAAGAGAGCATGATTGATATCTTATTTGACCCTCAAACATCAGGTGGTCTCTTAATCTCAGTTCCGCAAGCTCAAGTATCTGATCTCTTAATTGAATTATATGGATTAGGTGTTGATGAGGCAGGAGTAGTAGGAGAAGTAGTAGCTGCTGAGCCAGAGATTAAAGTAACTTAGCGAGGTGTAGTTAAGATGACAGAAGAAGTATATAACCTATTAGTCTTTAATTCAACCCACCATGCCTTAGAGGCAGAAGATAGATTAAAAGAGAGAAATTATGAGATAATGGTTGTCCCAGTACCGCCAGAAATTTCGGCTAACTGTGGAATTGCTGTTAAGTTTAGCGAAAATGAAGCAGAAGTACTATCTTTAGTAGAAGAGTCCACAGTTGAAACTGCGGGCTGTTATCAAGTAATTAAGCAGGGTTTAGAAAAAAGGATTAGAAAAGTATAGCAGGAATTTAGGTAGAGCCATAGAATAAATTAGATATAGTAATATATTTAGTTGATTTAGCTGAGAGTACTAAGATTGAGTGGAGGGGATATTATGCGCTTAGTTAATGTAGACGATTTAACATCTGATATGGAATTAGCTAAAACGATCTATGATAAGAACAATATACCAGTCTTAAGAGAGAAATCTAAGAACTTAAATAAGTATGTTAAGCATATTAAGAAATTAGGGATTAACTATATCTATGTTAATGATGAAGTTTCAGATAATATTGAAATTGACTATATTGTAGATGAGAGATTAAGATATCAAGCTAAAATTGCTCTCAAGGATATAGCTAGTGACTTAGAAGCAGAAGAGAGAATTGACCTGAAGAGAATAAGAGAACTGATTAAAAGAATTATTGAAAAGATTGTAATTAATAAGGATAAGCTGTTTCATGTGCAGAGTGTTAGAAATCAGGATGATTATGTCTTTTCCCATAGTGTTAATACAGCTATCTTAAGTATTAAGACTGCTCTAAAGATGGATTTTACTCGGCGTAGAATTAGGGATTTAGCTTTAGGTACTATGCTCCATGATCTTGGCAAAATTAAAGTTCCATCTTCTCTACTTGATAAACAAGGAGAGTTAAAGGACCATGAATATGAAAAAGTTCAAAAGCATGTGCAGTATGGCTATGAATGGCTCAAGGATGAGTTTGAGATCTCTAGTTTAGTTAAATATATTGTGCGCTATCATCATGAAAAGAATGATGGTTCAGGTTATCCTGAAGGGAAGAAAGAGAATGACTTACATGATGTTGCAAAAGTTGTAGCTGTCTGTGATGTATTTGATGCCTTAACAAGTGATCGCCCCTTTAGAACAAGATGGTCTAATAATAAAGCTCTAGATTATATCATTTCGCACGGTGGAATTACTTTTGGTCGTGAAGTAGTTAAAGCATTTAAAGATGTAGTAGCCCTCTATCCCATTGGGACTAAAGTAACTTTAAATGATGGTCGACAGGCTTTAGTTAGTGAGCATAATGATTATTTTCCTGAGCGGCCCGTTGTTAAAGTGATTGAAGACCAGCAGGGTGAGGAATTAGAAAATCCAGAAGTAATCAATCTCTTAGATGCCAATAATTTAGTTGTAGTAGAATCTAATTATTAAATAAAAGCCCTCAGTCGAGGGCTTTTATTTATATTTCACAGATTGGGATTAGTTGAATAGTATATAAAAAACAGTCGATTTAGTTAAAAGAATAAATTCTCTGTACTATTGATGGGAATTCTTTATTTTAAAATAAGATTATGTTAAGATAAATAGTAATGATTCTTTTTATTAGCTAGTTGTCTTAGAATCTGAGAATTATAGGTTAAAATTACAATAATTTGTATATTCGCAGTTTTAATTTTTCAATGCTTATGGTACTATAAGATTAAGCAATTAGTTTAGCTGAGAGCACTAAATAAATATTAGTAAAGAGGTGGGATTATGAGTAATGTCCTAATAGCTTTTTTATTAACTCTGTTTGCTGGACTTTCAACAGGAATTGGTAGTGCAATAGCCTTTTATAGCGACCGGACTAATACTTCATTTTTAGCGACATCCTTAGGTTTTTCTGCTGGAGTGATGATTTATGTCTCTTTTGTTGAAATTATGGTTAAAGCTCAAGAATCATTAACTGCTGCTTTAGGGACGACCAGGGGAGAATGGGTTACAGCAGCATCATTTTTTGGAGGAGTATTCTTAATTGCAGTAATTGATAAGTTTGTACCTGAATTTGAAAATCCTCATGAAGCTAGAGATGAAGAAGAATTGGAAGAACTACATAGCAAAGAGGTAATCGAAGATAAATCTGAACTATTAAGAATGGGAATGTTCTCTGCTTTAGCAATTGCCATTCATAATTTCCCTGAAGGTTTAGCTACTTTTGCTTCAGCCCTAAAAGACCCCACAGTAGGTTTATCAATTGCAATTGCGATTGCAATTCATAATATTCCAGAAGGGATTTCAGTCTCTGTACCTATCTTTCATGCTACAGGTGATAGGAAGAAGGCCTTTTTATATTCCATGTTATCAGGTTTAGCAGAGCCTTTAGGAGCATTAGTTGGTTATTTTTTACTTCGTACTGTATTTAATGATTTAACCTTTGGTATTTTATTTGCTAGTGTAGCAGGGATTATGGTCTTTATCTCTATTGATGAGTTATTACCTACTTCAAGGAAATATGGCAAGGGACATCAAGTAATTTATGGCTTTATTGCCGGTATGGGTGTTATGTCCCTTAGTCTGTTATTATTCTAAAATTAGTCTTAACCTCTAGTTGTGAAACTAGGGGTTTTATTTTTTTACTCCTGCTTAGGAAGCTCATAACCGCTACCTTCAAAATAACTCCCCAGCAAGGCAGAGCTGATAATCACTAACGGAATTGAGACTCCTAATCTAATTGAAGTAAACTTAATGCCTAAGATTGAAGCTTCGATAATACTCATAGGGATCATAACTAAAGATGCTGAAGTAACATAGGCAAAAATAGAATTATAGTGTGCTCCTTTATGGTAGAGCTCATTACCGACAGGGAAGGCAACGAAAGTACCACCAACAGTAGTAGCAGCAAGTAAGATAGACCAGATATATCTTTCAAAACCTGACTGCTCGCCAAAATTATTTTCTATTGTCTCCCGCTTAACCCACACATTAAAGAGTCCAATTAGTATAAAAGCTGGGGGTAATAATGTAGTCATATCCCAGGCAAATAGTTTAAAATTATCCCACATCTTATGTCCAATCGAAATATTAAAAATAAATGAACTAATAATAAAGAGAGCAAAAGTGATTACTAGTGCAAGGTTGATCTTATTTTTGGTCTTCATTTAAAACACCTCCCCATAGATTATCCCCATAGATAGAGCAATAATTGCTGCAATGATGAGACTGACAATATTTCTAATAATTGTGGCTTTATGTCCATAATATTCTTTTTCTACAGGATAAGTAGCAACTCCAACCATCATTAAAGTAGTTACAAAAGCAGCTACTACCATATAGCTGACTCCTTTTTCAACTAAAATTCCTGCCAAAGGATAAGATATAAATCCCGGTATCATTGTGACTGAACCTAAGAATAGACCAGAGAGTAACCCAAACCATTTACCCCCTCCACCTAGGTAATAGACAATAGTTTCTTCAGGAATTAACAAGACTACTGAAAGTATAATTAGAATTTTAATATATCCTGGTAAAATTTTACTAAATTTCTTCCATGCCATTTTGAGAGCTTTAACTGTCTTTTGATAGTCAAAAATTGTTGAGATTACTAGTCCAATACCTGCAGCTAAATAAAGAAAATACATTCTATATCGCCTCCCCATTACCCCCAGGGGGTATAGTTTCTAATTACATTATAATCAATATTAGCTTAATTGTCAAACTCTTATCCAGATTATTCAGTGCGGTCGAAAAAAATTGATTCCAAAATGATACTTTATTTCTTGCGATTACTCTGTTAGAATAGCATTATAGTTGTAGAAAAAATCTAAATTATGATATAATGCAACTATAATTTAGCTGTAAGAATTATTAATAGAGTACTCTCAGTTAAAGAAAGATATTGTAAGATAGAATATTCAGTGTAGGATTATGATGCTTCTACTCTTTTGCTTGTATGATCTTAATTTTAACTGTACACTGTCAACCGTCAACTGTAAACTATCAACTGTAAACTAGCAACTGTAGATTGCTTTTATAGTTTTTGATTTTATGAGTTTGAATTTAATTGTCAATTCTAAATTATCAATTGTAAATTAATTTGGGGCGTGAAGAAACTTAGTTATTTGCAGAGTACTGCAGTACTAGATTTGAATTTAGCTGAAATAAATTTAAGGGAGTGAGACTATGGCGGATAAAAGAGTGTTGATTATAGATGATGACCAGAATATTTGCAAAATATTAAAAGAATATTTAGTCTATGAAGATTTCAGTGTGGTAGTAGCTAACGATGGCAAGGAGGGTTTAAAGAAGATTGCAGAAGATAATCCTGATCTAATTATCTTAGATATTATGCTGCCTGAGATGGATGGTTGGGAGATCTGTCAAGAGCTCAGACCTGAGAATGATATTCCCATTATTATGCTCAGTGCAAAGACCGAAGATACAGATAAGATTATGGGGTTAGAATTGGGAGCCGATGATTATGTAACTAAACCCTTTAGCCCCAAAGAAGTTGTTTCACGTGTTAAAGCAGTTTTAAGACGTAGTAACTCAGAAAAAAATAGTGATAAAGAAGAGCAGATATTAAGCTTTCCCAATTTAGAGATTAACCAAGATTATAGAAGTGTAGAAATAGAGGGGAAAGAGGTCTCCTTAACCCCTAAAGAATTCGACTTATTACTAACTTTAGCCGCTTCGCCCCGTCAAGTCTTTTCACGTGAAAAATTATTGAATAAAGTCTGGGGTTATGATTATTATGGTGATGATCGGACAGTTGATACCCATATTAAATCCCTGCGCCAAAAGCTGGGTAAGAAAGTTAGAGACTATATTGAAACAGTCTGGGGGGTAGGCTATAAATTTGAAGTTTAACGATAATGTCTTATTCAATCGATTATTATTTAGATTTCTAGCAATTATTTTAATTATTGTAATTATTTCCGGACTTGCTATCACTTATTTTGTCAAGAACTTTTATTTCAAGGAAAAAACAAGAGAGATTATCAATGAAAGTCGCGTTTTAGCCCGCTCCTTGGCGCAATCTTTGGCTAAAAATGATTTAAAGACAACTCAGAAATGGATTAAGTTAATCGCTGAACTAAATTCTGGACATGCTTGGTTAGTGACTAATAATGGTTATGTTATCTTATCAGATCCATCTAGTTCTATCTCTAAAGAAGAGCAGATAACTTCTTTTGAAGTAGAGAAGGTATTAAAGGGTTATACCATCTCTAAACGAGTTGAGAGTCCACGTTTTGAAGAGACAATGATGTTAGTTGGACTGCCGATGAACTATTCAGGTTCTGATCAAGTTGAAGCAGGATTATTGATCTTTAGTTCTGTGTCAGGTATTAAATCGACAATTACTCAAATTCAGAAAATAATGGCTTATTCTTTGCTATTAGCAATTATATTAGCCTTAATTATCTCTTATACTTGGGCCAAAGATCTCTCAGGCAAATTAAAAGAGATGAGCCAAACTGCCCTCCAAATGAGCGAAGGTAATTTTGATAAGCGTATCAACATAGATGATGATAGTGAGATCGGAATCTTATCAGATAGTATGAATTATTTGGCGAAAAAATTAAAGGGCACAATTGATGATCTCACCCAAGAGCGTAACAAGTTAAAACATGTTCTAACAGGGATAGAAGAAGGCGTTTTGCTAGTTGATAATCAAGAAGAGATTATCTTATCTAATCAATCATTTCAGAAGTTATTTGGTTTAGATGCTGATTTGAATGAGCAAGACTTAACAACAGTTATTAATAATCAGACAGTAATCACTAACTATAGAAAAGTTTTGGAGTCAGGAGAGGTTGAATATTTTGAATTCACCCTCCACGATAACGGTCTTGAAAGGCGCATTTTAGTTAATTATGCTCCTATCTATTTAGATAATAATCAGTTATGGGCAGTAGTAGCCCTCTTCAATGATATCAGTGAACGCTGGCGTTTTGAAAAGTTACAGCAAAACTTTGTAGCTAATGTCTCTCATGAACTAAAATCGCCCCTTTCATCGATTAAAGGCTCAACAGAAGTCTTAGCTGATGGAGTAGTTCAAGATGAAGCAAGACAGAAAGAATATTTAGATATTATCTTAGAAGAGACAGAGCGTTTATCAAATATGGTAGAAGAGATTCTTGACTTAGCAGAACTAAATACTGAAGATAATAATTTAAATTTAACCGAAGTCAACCTAAAAGAGTTTTTAGTAGAGATAAAGAATATTTTTACTAAACAGTTTGCTGAGCAGGATAGAATAGATTTAGAATTATTAGATACCGATTTCAACTATTGCTTAGATAAAGAAAAGATTAAGCAAGTACTACTAAATCTACTTGATAATGCTGCTAAATACTCCCCCGAAGATAGCTTAATTACTATAGGAGTGGCAGAGGAAAGGGAGAGTATTAAGTTCTGGGTCAGTGACCAAGGCTCTGGAATTCCACAAGATGAGATACAAGATATTTGGAAGAGATTTTATAAAGTTGATAAAGCTCGGACACC
>JAWOFC010000005.1:0-19184 GCA_046482455.1 Halanaerobacter sp.
AATAAATTTGAGAATCATTTTTTAGAAAATTTTGTAGATGTAGCTACTGAGTTATTAGCTTATAATAAAGAAAATTCTAATCAGCCTACTCCCTCATTAAATAATTTTTCAGAAACTGAATTAAAAGAGCAGAATATAGTAATTACTAATCAAGATGCAGATCAAATTTTGAGTATTTTAAAAGAACTGCAGGAAGAATTAGAAGATAGGGAGGATAAAATTCAGCAGCTAAATACTAAAATAAAGAAGCAAGAAACTACAAATAATACTCAAAAGAAAGAAAAAGAAAGAAAAAATTTTAAATCTGAATTGGTTGAACATAGTCAGAATTTGGATTTAATAACTGTCTTAGTTCAATCTGGGAGTAATTGCTGTGAGTTAAGAGGGAACCTTTTTAGAGTCTATAAGGATTTTATAATTCTATTAGATGAGATGAATGATTTAATTAAGATTAAGATTACTAAGATTGTGGCAGTTAAGACTATTGATCCTAAGAAGAGAGAAAAAAGTTATAAGAATAAGGATGAGAATAAAGAGGATGAGCAATCTTTAGATAATAGAGATGAAGAAGCAGAAAAGAATTTAGAAGCAGTTTAGAGTCTTAAAAATGATATTTTTATTATATTTAGTCTATTAATTACATATGATAAAAAGTAAGATATACTTTTAATCCTTTTTAGAGATAATATAATTAATTAATTTGCAGAGATTTAAGTGAACTTTATAAATCTAATACTTCTATTAGAGGGGGATGTTAGTGAGACTATCAAGAGAAAGTCAAAATAATGTTAAAGATTATAGTCTAAGGTTAAATCAAGCTGAGGCAAAAATAGGGATTGGACACTTACCTGAAGAGAGTACAAATCAGATTCCAGGATATTTGGCAGTAAAGATTAATAATTGTCCTCTAACGGCTAAAGATGTTAAATTTTTTGGTGTTAGTAATCCAGGGGATACTATTTCTGGGCAGGGCGTAAGAGCTGAAAAAGTAGCTAATCCAAGTCGACAAGAGATGATAGCTTTATTTGATATTAGTGATTTAGTAGAGAGTGGTCAATTTACTGAAGAGACAGTAGAAGGGATTATTACTACTGGAAGGCGAGAGATTAGCAGAAATAAAGTTAATGCTAATTCTGAGTTTTATTTAGGTTAGTCTAAAAATTAATTGATAAAGTTATAAGGCATATCTAAAATTAATTTTAGATATGCCTTACTTGATTTTTAGCGCTCCAGTTTTTAAAAAGATTATAAAATTATGAACATTTTCTGTTTAGCTTGCATATAGTATAAATGAGAATATTTTTTGTCTAGAGGAAGGAGGTAAATGAGATGGGAGTTCATGTTACAAAAGAAGAAGTGAAAGTTAAGTATGTTGTTGGTGAGGATTCAATAGTAGAAACAGTTGGAGTTGACCCTCTTTTTATTCTTACTGTTCCTAATACTAAACCATTTATTGAGCGTGTTTTAGATGTAACTCCTGAGTTAACTGCACCTATTTCAGCTACAGTAGTAGAGGGAGGAATGATTGAGTTTAATAATAATGGTGGACAAATAAGCTTGGGGGTAACTTATGTAGCAGCAGATCAAGAGCCAGCCCAGCCAGTCCATTATTTTAGTAGTGCCGATACAGGAGAGTATATTAACTTAAGTGAGTTGAGTAAAACAATTACTGTTACAGATGCAGAACCAGGAATGGAAGTCTTAGTCGATGTTGATTTTATTAATATTGATTATAATGCTTCATCTAGTGATAGTGCTCTAAATCAAGTTGAAGTAGAATTAACGATGAAGGTAACAGTCCAGGTGATTGATCATAAAAAATTTGAAATAATTACTGGAATTGAAGGTCTTGATCCTAGTTCAATTATGACCGAAGAATTAGTGGTTGAAGATATAGTAACTGAAGAGTCTTATCAGCGCCAAGATAGAGAGAACAGCTTAGAAATTGATGAAGAAGTAGAGCGTGTTTTAAAAGTTGAGGGTGCAGTTATTGAGACAGAAGATCCAATAGTAAATGGAGATGTAGTTAAAGTTAAGGGTCAGTTTCAAGTCCGAGTTCTCTATGTAGCAGGAGGTAGTGACCAGCCTATTCATACAACAACAGGCACTTTTGATATTGATGAAAGCTTTACTATTTCTGGATTAACAGCGGATAATCAGGTCTATGCTGATATTAATCTGAAGGATTGGACTTATCAGTTAGTACCTACTAATGGCGGTCAAAAGATAGAAGTGGATGCTATTCTAGATATTAATATTACAGTAACTGAGTTAAAAGATATTACAGTTGTCACTGGTGTTGACTGTGCAGAGCTTGAGATTGAAACAGAATTTCTGCGAGTAGATGAAGTTATAGCAGATAAGACGATTACAGATACCTTTACTGAGACTGCTAATTTGCCAGCTGAAAAGCCTGATATTAAAACTGGAGGCATATTAGAAGCAGATATCAATTATTTAGCTATTGACTGCGAGGCAATGGAAGATGAAGTTAAAGTATTTGGTACTTACAACACAGGAGTAATGTATATAGCTAATCTAACTATAGATGATAATATCAATCCAGTGCATTATTTCCATAACACCTTTGAGGATTATAGTAAATATACTAATACTCCTGGAGCTAAACCAGGTATGAAATGTGATGTAGATGTAACAGTTAAACGAGTTACTGCTCGCAAAACATCTGCAAGTGAGGTTAGATTATCAATTACTTTACAGCATCATATCAGAGTGACGGATTTAAAAGAGCTTGAGATTATAACTGATATAATCGAAGTCTCTCCTGTAGTTGATGAACCAGACTGTGATCAGCCTGCTAAGATTGTTTATATAGTTCAGCCTGGGGATAGCTTATATAAGATTGCCTGCCGTTATAAGACGACTATTGAAGCCTTAGTCGAGTATAATAATATTCAAAATCCAGATTATATTGAAGTAGGACAAAAAATAATAATTCCGCGTAAAATAATTGGAGACTGTAAAGGTTAAAGAAAAGGCTGTAGGAAATTTCCTACAGCCTTTTTTCTGGTTTAGAAGTTCATACTATTTTTAGGTATTTTGAGTTCTTGACCAGGATAGATTAGGTCTTGTTTGCTTAAATTATTTAACTTTAATATTGCTTGCATAGTAGTTTGAAATTTATTGGCCAGACTGTAAAGTGTATCATTGCTTTGCACAGTATAAGTAAAATATTTCTTAGAATTGTGATGGATTTTAATTTCTATAGGAGTAGAAATTGAGACTCGAGCAAATATATATTCTACATCTTGATTATACATTCTAACGCAGCCTTGAGAGACTGCTTGCCCAATTAGTTGCGGTTGATTAGTACCGTGAATTCCATGCATCTGATAGCTAAATTGCAGCCATCTACTTCCTAAGGCTGGATTATAAGGTTCTTTAATCTTATTAATAATAGAAAATTTTCCTGTTGGAGTAGGAGTGCTCTCTTTGCCAATTGCTACAGGAAAAATCTTATTTAAGCTATTATTGAAGTAAAAATAAAGTCTTCGTTCGGCTAAAACAATTAGTATCCGAGACATATTATCCCCCTGCACTTAGTATATTCATCTTTGCTACGAGGAGTTCCTTGAGAATAGTTATCTATAAAATGGTTATAATAACCTAGGTGGGGTGATAATATGAAGAGAGAAAAAGAGAGGCAAGATAATAGAGAACAGTCTTTTGCAGATAGTCCCATTATTAGAGTTATTGGAACTAATAATAGGCTAATTACTAAATTAATTAATACAATTTTAGAAGAAGAGTTAAATAGAGAAAGAGAATTACTTTATAATAATAAACTCTTGGTTATAGCAGATCTGCAAGCAGAGCAGGAATTAGATTTAACTGATTTAAAAAGGTTGAATAGTGATATGATAGCAGTTGATATTGATAGGCAATTTAATTTAAACTTAGTTTCTCAATATCAAGCAGAAAGACTTATTTACTGTAGTTCAAATTCTAATAATTTAATCTTGCAGCATCAGTTTAGGGCAGGACAAGCAGCAGTATATACTACTGAGGATAATTTAGTCTTATTTGATGGTGTAGATAAACTTCCAATTATAGCTTTAGAAAGATTAAAAGAAGTTACTAAAGGTGATAGAGAAATTATATTAGGTATTTTATTTGCTGTTGCTGCTGCTTTTGTATTAGAAATTCCTTTCTTTATAATTAGATTTAGTTTAGAAAAGTTAACTCTTAATTAAGAAAAAATCTCTATTAATTATTTAATAATTAATTATTTTTTATATAATATAAAGGAGTTTTGGTTTAGATGAATAAATAAAATAATGAATATGTTAATTAGAGGTGAGATTGATGACAGATAAGTTAAGGTTAAAGGCATATGCTAAAATAAATTTATTATTAGATGTAATTGGCAAATATCAGACTGGCTATCATCAAGTAGAGATGGTGATGCAGACAATTGATTTATCTGATAGACTTATTTTCACTAAGGTTGATAAAGGAATTAAGATTAATTGTGAACATGAGGCTGTACCTAGTGGAGAGAAAAATCTAATCTATCAAGCAGCGCAATTATTAATCGATGAATTTGCTTTAGAGGGCGGGCTTGAAGTAAAGCTAGAAAAAAATATTCCTGTAGCAGCAGGCTTAGCAGGTGGAAGTAGTAATGCTGCTGCTGCATTAAAAGCAGTTAATCAATTATGGGATTTAGGCTTGAAGAGTTCTGAATTAGAAGTACGGGCTGCTAAATTAGGTTCTGATATTCCCTTCTGTTTAAGAGGTGGTACTCAGTTAGCTACAGGAACAGGAACTGATCTGCAGAGCTTAAATGTTAGTCCTGATTTAAATTTAGTAGTTGTGAATCCTCCTTTTGCAATTTCAACGGCTGAAATCTATAAGAACTTTAGTCTAGATGCAATAGAGCAGCATCCTCAAGTTGATAATTTAGTTACGGGTCTAAAAAATGATAGCCGCTCAGTTATTTTATCTAATTTAGAGAATGTCCTTGAATTAGTGGCAATTAATCGTTATCCTAAAGTAGAAGAAATTAAAAAAATAGTTGCCCAGAAAACAGATAAAGTTTTAATGTCGGGTAGTGGGCCAACTTTATTAGGTTTTGTAGAAAATAAAGATAAAGCAGATTTAATTGCCGAAGCATTAAAGAATAAATTCAATGACAATTATAAAATAGCTAGTGCTACTACTGTTGATTTAGGAGTAGAATCATTTTAATATAGAGTAATTAGTTTGTTGAGTATTTTTGAAGGAGGTTTTATGATGAAGATGCGCCGTAGTTCAAGGATTGTAGCCATCACTAAAATTTTATCAGATGAGCCTTATAATTTAATTTCGCTAAATCAATTTACTAAACGTTTTAATGCTGCTAAATCAACAATTAGTGAAGATTTAGCTATTATTAAAGATGTTTTTGAACAAGAAAAGATGGGTAAAATAGAGACTGTTTCTGGTGCTGCTGGAGGAGTTCGTTTTATCCCTTATAAGGGTAGTCAAGATATTCAAGACACAATTATAAATCTATGTAATCACTAATCTGACCCTGATCGAATTTTAGATGCCGACTATGTGTACCTGACAGATTTAATCTTTAATCCTAAATTAATGGCTGAAATAGGGAAAATTTTTGCCACTAAATTTGCCGATTTAGATGCGCAATATGTTATAACTATGGAGACCAAAGGGATTCCAATTGCTTTAATGACTGCTAGAGCTTTAAATCTGCCTTTAGTTAGTATCAGAAAGGCTAGTAAAGTAACTGAAGGTTCTGTGGTTAGTATTAATTATATTACTGGTTCCTCTAAAAAGATTGAAACAATGTCTCTATCTCGTCGTGCTTTACCTGAAGGTTCTAAAGTGATTATTATTGATGATTTTATGAAAGCAGGCGGGACAGCTAAGGGAATGTTAGATTTAATGGGGGAGTTTAAAGCAGAAGTTTTAGATATAGGAGTCTTAATCAAGACTTCTACACCAAGTCAAAAGTTAGTCGAGGAGTATACTTCCTTAGCTGTACTAAAAAAAGTCAATGAAGCAGCAGAGGAAATTATTGTGGATCCAAGTAAATGGATTAGAAATTTATAATTATTGAGGAGGGTTAATATGGTTGATATCGATCCGAATACTCCAATCTATTCAATCGGTGCTGTTAAAGAAGAGACCGATTTATCAGGTAGACAGATTAGATATTATGAAGAAGCTGATCTAATCAAACCTGCACGAACAGAAGGAAACCAACGAATTTATTCAGAGAATGATATCGAAAAATTAAAGAAGATTAAAGAGTTATTGGCTGAAGGAATGAAAATAGCTGGAATTAAAAAACAGTTAGGAACTGCCGAAGAGGATCAGGCTAAGAAGTCGGAAAAGACTGAAGAGGCTAAGAAAGCTGTTAGAAATGCTTATGATAGCCGCCGTTTAGATAAATTTAAGCGCGGTGATGAAAAAGGGTTATCTTCTCTTTATCCAGTTTCTAATCGAGCCCAATTAGTAAGGATTTTGAAGCAAAACCAAGAGCAAGGTGATTAGTAATTAAGATCTAAAGTCAAATATTTGACTTTATCTATTTGACATTATCTTGACAGTAGATATACTCTTTGTTAAAATAGCTGTGATTGTGTATAAAATTGCCTGATTTTATAAAAAATATTTGATTAGGGATGGGGCAAGTATGAAGATTTATCTTGAGCGCGATGAGTTATACCAAACTGAACTTTATGAACATAAACTGGCTGTGATTTTAGGTAGAGGGAAGAGATTAAAAAAAATTTTGCAGGAATTTCCGACAGAAAATAGCTTTAAGCAGAGTTCTCTGCAAGAAATTGCAGAGGTTATTGGTATTAATAAAGGTAATTCTAAAATATTAGAACAGTTAAAGAGTCTAGATGAGACTTATAAACGTTTAACAGAGCCGCAGTTTAGTGAAAAGTTGAGCTCTAATCCTAAAGCAGAGTCTATTATGTGTATCGATACTGAATATTTAAAGAGCGATTTAGACTCCATTCAATATGCTTTTAATGAAGATAATGAATGGGAGATTGGGATTATATTTACTAATTCTGATTTAGCTCCTGCTGTTAAGATTGAGGAAGGTATTCGCTGTTTAGAATCTTTAATTCTTGACTATAATCCTGATCTATTTGTTGGTCATGATTTTAAATGCGATATTAGGGTTTTAGAAGATAATTATAAACAAGAGTTATCTTCACTGTATAGTTATGATGATACTTTAAAAATGGTAAAGAAGAGTAATCTAGAAAATATTATTCGGGGAGCTAGTTTAGATGATATAATTGGTAATTTATTTTGTGATGAGACTATTGGGCTCTTTAGTGCTTATCGTGATTTGGATTTATTTGTAGAGTATGGTTTAAAAGATGCTATTTATCCTATTTTGGCACGGGAGTACTTTATGACAGGTAAGTTGCCAGAGATGAAATCGGAATTAAGTATAGATAAAGTTTTAAAAGAGAAAGCACGAAAAGAGATTACTTTTAATTCAATTTCTCTGAAGGGGGATCTGGATGACTGATTTAGCGGTTATTACTTTAGCTGCTGGGAAGGGAACTAGAATGAAATCTAAATTGCCAAAAGTACTGCATCAAGTGGCTGGAAAGAGTATGGCTCAGCATATAGTTGATACTGCAGCTGATCTATCACCACAGCATAATGTTGTAGTAGTTGGCTATAAAGCTGAAAAAGTAAGAAGTAGTATCACTGGTAATTTAGACTTTGTAACGCAGCAAGAACAGTTAGGGACAGGTCATGCTGTTATGCAGACACAGGAAACATTAGCTGATTTTTCCGGTACTATCCTAGTTTTATATGGCGATACTCCTTTATTAACTCAGGATACATTATCGGAATTGATTAAAGAGCACGAAGAGAAGAAGGCTGCTGCTTCAATCTTAACTACAGAATTAGATGACCCAAGTGGTTATGGTAGAATTGTAAGAGATGAGTCTGGTACAGTGCAAGAAATTATTGAAGATAAAGATACAACTGCTAAGCAGGCTAAAATAAAAGAGATTAATACAGGAATTTGCTGCTTTAATAGTGATTTATTGTGGTCTGCTTTAGATGAATTAGATACTGATAATGCTCAAGGTGAATACTATTTAACCGATGTAATTGGTATTTTAGCTCTAAAAGGAGAGTTTGTAGCAGGTGTCAGAGCTAATTCGATGCGTGAGACGATTGGTGTTAATACTCGTTCCCATTTAGCTAAAGCAGAAAAGATTTTGCGCACTAGAACCTGTGAAGAGCATATGGCTAATGGTGTAACTATTATTGACCCCGATAGCACCTATATTGATAGTACTGTAGAAATTGGACGGGATACAATTATTTACCCTAATTCTTTTTTAGAAGGTAGGACAAAAATTGCTAGGGATGTTGTAATTGGTCCTCAAAGTAGAATAGTTGATTCTACAATTGGGACTGGAGTTGAGATAGAGAATTCTACAATTAAAGAGAGTGAGGTGCAGGCTAATACTGTAGTTGGTCCCTATGCTCATTTAAGACCGGGGAGTAAAATTGGTAAAGAAGTTAAAGTAGGAGATTATGTAGAGATTAAGCAGTCTACTATTTCTGATGGAGCAAAGGTGCCGCATCTAAGTTATATTGGTGATACAGAGATTGGTGAAAATACTAATATTGGTGCAGGGACTATTACAGCTAATTACGATGGAAAAAAGAAACATCGGACTGAAATATCTAGTAACTGCTTTGTTGGTAGTAATTCAACTCTGATTGCTCCGCTTAAATTAGCTAAAGGGGCTATAACGGCTGCAGGAGCAGTAGTGACTAAAGACGTAGAAGAAGGTCAACTAGTACTTGGTGTTCCAGCTAAGCCTAAAGATAAAAATAAATAAACTATTTAATTGAGAGTATTATATCGAGTACTTTCAGCTAAAGAAAGATATTGGGAGCTAGAGTATTTAGTGTAGTATTATGATGTTTCTACTCTTTTGATTGCATGGTCTTGAATTTTAATTGTCAATTCTAAATTATCAATTGTCAATTAATTTGGGGTTGTGAAGAAACTTAGTTATCTGTGAAGCATTGTAATGATAGATATGAATTTAGCTGAGAGTACTATATATCATTATAGGAGGTTTATATTTAATGGGAACGCAGGGGGAAAGTTTAAAAGTAATTACTGGTAATTCAAATCCGGAATTAGCTAAGAATATCGCTGATTGCTTAAATATTGATTTAATTGATGCTACAATCAATAGGTTTAGTGATGGAGAAATTGGAGTCGAAATTGATGAGAGCATACGTGGGGATCATGTATTTGTTATTCAGCCGACATGCCCTCCTGTAAATGAGAATATAATGGAATTATTGATTGTGATTGATGCTTTAAAGAGAGCATCTGCTGGTGAAATAACAGCTGTAACTCCTTATTATGGTTATGCTAGACAGGATAGAAAGGCTAAAGCTAGAGATCCTATTACAGCAAAGTTAGTAGCTAATCTATTGAGTAAGTCTGGAGCAGATAGAGTAGTTGCGATTGACCTACATGCACGTCAAATTCAAGGCTTTTTTGATATTCCAGTTGATAATCTCTTAGGTGCTCCATTATTGAGTAATTATTTTTTAGAAAAAGATTTAGAAGATATAATTGTAGTAGCGCCTGATATGGGAGGAGTTAAGAGGGCTAGAGACTTTTCTGAAAAAGTAAATGCCTCAATTGCAATTATTGATAAACGAAGACCAGAAGCTAATGTTTCTGAAGTGATGAATATTATTGGAGATGTAGATGGGAAAAATATTATTTTAGTCGATGATATGATTGATACTGCTGGTACAATTACGCAAGCAGCGCGTACATTATCTGATGAAGGGGCAAAGGATATTTATGCTGCTTGTGTTCATCCATTATTTTCTGGCCCAGCAGTTGATAGATTAGAAGATTCTCCAATTAAAGAATTAGTGGTAACAGATACTATTCCTCTATCCCAAGAGAAGCAGATGGATAAGTTAAAGACCTTATCAGTTGCCCCATTATTAGCTTCTTCAATTGAGAGAATTTATGAAGCTTTATCAGTGAGTGTACTATTTGACTAAGTAGATTGATAGTTTGAGCTAAAGATGTTATAATTTAAATTATGAGAAAATTTATAAAGGAGAGGGTATGATGCAACAGCGTTTAGAACTTGATGCTGAATTAAGAGAAGAAAATGGTAAAGCAAGTGTAAAACAACTAAGAGAACAAGACATAGTGCCTGGTGTTTTATATGGTCGAGACAGAGATACAGTCAGTATAAAAGCTGATGCTACAGAAGTTGAAGATCTATTAGGTGGAAATGCAATTATTGATGTGACTTTAGATGATGGTAGTACTCAGCCAGTAATGGTTAAAGAAGTACAAAGAGATGTAATTACAAGGGATCTATTACATATTGATCTCTATCAGATTGCTCTTGATGAAGAGATTACAGTTGAGGTTCCTGTTGAGGTTGTCGGACAAGCAGAAGGAGAAAGAGAAGGTGGCTTATTAAATCAGATCTTACGTGAAGTAGAAATTGAATGTTTACCAACAGATATCCCAGAGAATATTGAGGTTGATGTTACAGAATTAGGTATTGGAGATTCAGTTGATGTATCTAATTTAGATGTTGGTGAAGATATTGAAGTTAAAGTTGAGGATAGTGAAACAGTAGCTACTGTAGTTCTTCCTGATGAGATAGAGGAGGAAGAAGAAGAGGAAGAAGAAGAATTAGAAGAACCAGAAGTTATTGGAGAAGAGCCAGAAGAAGGCGAAGAACTAGAAGAAGGCGAAGAAGGATTTGAAGAAGAAGGATATGAAGAATAACTGATAAAGCAAAGGCGTAATCACTTGTGATTACGCCTTTTTCAACTTTGAATTTGATATAAAAAATAATTTAATCTTTTGATTTTATGTTTTTGAATTTAATTGTTCACTGTCCTACGGGTCTTTATTAAGATCCTTCGTGAAGAACAAAAAAACCGTATCAACTGTAAATTATTTTTAATATTTTGACTTTATGCTTTTGATTTCAACTGTAAACTGTAAACTGTAAACGTGGGAGTGAGTTAATGAAATTAATAGCTGGATTAGGTAATCCAGGTCGTAAATATAAAGATACAAAACATAATGCTGGTTTTATGGTTCTTGATAGATTAGCTGATAAATATAATAGTAGGTTGAGAAGAGAAGAGCGAAAAGCGGTAGTAGCTAAAGAGAGAATTAGAGGAGAAAAGATTATTTTAGCTAAACCGCAGACCTTTATGAATAAGAGTGGAGAATCTTTAGGGTCATTAGTGGATTATTATAATCTTGAATTGAATGATGTTTTAGTTGTTTATGATGATTTAGATTTAGACTTAGGAGCAGTAAAGATTAAACCTAAAGGCGGTCATGGAGGACATAATGGTTTAAAATCTATTATTAAGCATTTAAATTCTAAAAACTTTGCTCGGATAAGAATTGGTATTGGACGACCTGAGTATAGAGCAGTTAAAGATTATGTCTTAAGTAAGTTCAGTTCTGAAGAATGGGATGAGGTTGATGATGTTCTTGACAAAGGAGTTAAAGCAGCAGAATTTTTTATAGATGATAATTTAGATAAGGCAATGAATCAGTATAATTAAAATGGGCTTAAGCCCATTTTTTTATTTTTTTGAATATAAAAATTGCTAGAGAGAATAATATTAATAAAACAGGAGAAAAAATGACTAATATATTAGCAGGATTAGTAGCTTCAACTTTATCTTTTATTGTAAATAGATTTATCTTCTCTAAATTAGGTCTGTGGACTGTTATTTATTTAATTCCTTGGAGTGAAGAATTATTTAAAACAGCTTTAGCTTATCATCTTGGTAGTAATTTAATTGTAACTCACTCTGTTTTTGGTCTCCTAGAAGCTAGTCTTGATCTCTTTAATAGCAATAATTTAGCTGCAGTTTTGGCCCTTTTAACACATCTCTTTTTTGGGTTTTTGACTTTCTACTTTTGGGGCTGGAGTAATAATTTAGTAGTATCCATAGTGGTAGCAGCCTTAGCTCATACAGCGTGGAATTATTTAATCAGGAGGTTAGACCATGAAATTAACCTATAGATGCTCTGAATGCGGTAAGATAATTGATGCCCTTGAACTAGCTTCTTTTGATGAACAATCTTTGGGGTTGAATATCTTGACTGAGGAGGAAAAAAAAGATATAATTGATGTTAAAGAAGATGAAGTTTCTATTAATCTAACTTGTAGTGAATGTTTAGAGGACTATGATTGGGAAGAACTATTATATATGCAGCAAATTCATTAAATGCTTTTGGGTCTTGGGGCAGCCTAAGACCTTTTTTTAATTATATTAATTTTTTAAGGAGTAGATTGAAAATGAGTACTAGTTTGACTAGTCTATTAGATTTAGAAGAAGTTGAAGTGAGCACTGATTTAAAAGCAGGACAGTTAATTGGATTAGAAGATAGTAGTAAGGCATTTTTAATAGCTAATCTATTGACTACAGTAGAAGATAATATATTAGTAATTACTGCTAATTCTACAGGGGCAGATGAGTTATATGAAGATTTAGTTAGACTGACTAATGAGAATCGTATCTCATTGTTTCCCCATTTTGAAATCTTTCCCCATGAGTCTTTAGAAATTGAAGAGGCTGTTAAGGTTGAGAGATTACAAACATTAGAAAGAGTATGCAATGTCGAGGGTCAAATTATCTTGACTTCGATTCAATCTCTATTAGAAATAGTTATCCCCTGTAATATCTATGAAGAGTATCGATTAAAGTTAAATTTAGATGATAGTTTAGATTCCAAAGAGTTTAGCTCCCGCTTAGTTACGATGGGCTATGAGAGAGTAAACCAAGTACAGAATAGAGGTCAATTTAGCCTGCGCGGTGGGATAATTGATATCTACTCTCCAATTGCAGATAAAGCAGTGAGAATTGAACTATTTGGCGATGAGATTGATTCTATTAGAGAGTTTAGTATTGTTGACCAGCGTTCAGAAGGTAGATTGGAAAGAGTTGTTATTCCTCCTGCAACAGAGTTTATTCTACCGCAGGATGATTTTTTAGCTGCAATTCAAAAGATTAGACAGGATCTGCAGGATACGGTACAAGATCTCTCTTCTAAAGCAGCAGATAAGCTAAAAGAAGAAGTTCATTATGATATAGAGCGTTTAACTGAGGGAATAACCTTTCCTGCTATGAGAAAGTATTTGAAATATTTTTATCCACGAGGAAGTCTATTTGATTATTTTAACGGAACTGTTATTTTTGATAACTGGCAGCGTATAAAAAAACAGGCAATGGAATTTAGTCATGATATATACGGCACCATTAATACTTTAATTAATTCTGGCGATGTATTGTGTGGTTATCATGATCATTTTCTAGATTTTAATGAAGTTATTTATCAGTCGCAAGATTTAAAATTATATCTTTCCCCGCTGCAGAGGAAATTAGAAGGGTTAGGGCTAGATTTCAAGCAGGAATTCTCGGTGCGTAAGATTGAAAAATTCGATGGAGAAATTAATAAGTTTATTAAAAATTTAAAGAAATATTTCAGTGAAGATTATAGGATAGTAATTGGCTTAGAGAGTATGAGTAAAGCTAAAAGATTGCAGGAGAGATTGTTAGAAGAAGAGCTGCCTGCTATTTCTGTTGAAGAGATTAAGAATAGAATTAAAGTTGGTAATATTATCTTAACTACGCTAAATTTAAGTAATGGCTTCATTCTCCCGGCGGAAAAATTTATTCTATATACTGAAAAAGAATTATTTAAAGAGATAAAACGAAAGAGAAAGAGAACAAAAAATATTGAGCAAGGTGTAGAGATATCTTCTTTTACTGATTTAAAAGAAGGAGATTATGTAGTTCATGAAAACCATGGGATTGGTAAGTATTTAGGTGTTGAAACGCTAGAAGTTAAGGGTAATCATAGTGATTACTTATTAATTTTATATGCCGGTGATGATAAGTTATATGTTCCGACAGGTCAAGTTGATTTAATTCAAAAGTATGTTGCTTTAGAAGATAAGAGTCCGCGGTTGCATAAATTAGATAGTGATAGATGGCAGAAAGCAAAATCAAGGGCCAAAGAATCGGTGCAGGAGATGGCTGAGGAACTATTAGACCTCTATGCTAAGCGAGAGATGAAAGAAGGCTATGCTTTTAGTGAGGATAGTGACTGGCAGAGAGAATTTGAAGCAGCCTTTCCTCATGAAGAGACTCCGGATCAATTTAAAGCTATTGAAGCAGTCAAAGAAGATATGGAATCAAAACAGCCGATGGATCGTTTAATCTGTGGAGATGTAGGCTATGGGAAGACTGAAGTTGCTATTAGGGCTATGTTTAAAGCAATTATTGATGGTAAGCAGGTAGCCTTTTTAGTACCGACGACTATTCTAGCTCAACAGCATTTTAATAATTTAGTCCAACGTTTTATGGACTATCCGATTAATGTGGGGATGTTAAGCAGGTTTAGGACCTCTAAAGAGCAAAAGGAATTAACTACAGGATTAGAAGAGGGGAGCATAGATCTAGTAATTGGTACACATCGTTTACTATCAAAGGATATAGACTTTAAAGATTTGGGCTTAGTAGTTGTCGATGAGGAACAGCGTTTTGGTGTAGCTCAGAAGGAACGTTTAAAAGAATTAAAGGAGAATGTTGATGTCTTAACTTTAACTGCAACTCCTATTCCTAGAACTTTACATATGTCCCTAGTGGGTATTAGAGATATTAGTCTAATTGAGACTCCGCCTAAAAATCGCTATCCAATTCGCACTTATGTAGGTGAAGAAGAGGATGAATTGATTAAAGATGCTTTAAAGCGGGAGATAAAGAGAGGCGGTCAGGCTTATTATGTTCATAATCGAGTCAAAGATATTAATAAGGTTGCTGCTAAGATTCAAAGGCTTGTACCAAAGGCTAGTATAGCTGTAGCTCATGGGCAAATGGGTGAAAAAGAGTTAGAGAGATTAATGATGGATTTTTTAGATGGCAGGTTTGATATTTTAGTCTGTACTACAATTATTGAGAATGGGATGGATATTGCTAATACAAATACGATTATCATAGACCGGGCTGATAAAATGGGCTTAGCTCAATTATACCAACTACGCGGTAGAGTAGGTAGAAGTAGTCAGATTGCTTATGCATATTTATTATATAAAGAGGATAAAGTCCTGTCTGAAGTAGCAGCGAAGAGATTAAAGGCGATTAAGGAGTTTACTAACTTAGGCTCTGGCTTTAAGATTGCTATGCGTGATATGGAAATTCGGGGAGCGGGTAATATTCTTGGCCCGCAGCAGCATGGACATATTGAAGCAATTGGCTTTTCTCTCTACTGTAAGCTCTTAGAAAAAGCAGTTAAAAAGTTAAAGAATGAAGGGGTAGAAGAGAAAAAAGAGATTACAGTCGATATAGAAGTTAATGCTTTTATTCCTGAAGAGTATGTGCCGGACTCTAAACAAAAGATTGAAGTCTATAAGAAGATAAAAAAGACGGCTAGTCGAGAAGAGATTAAAGATCTGAAACAGGAATTAGAAGATCGCTTTGGGAAGTTAATTAATCCAGTTAGGAACTTGTTAAGATTGGCTGAGATTGAAGTCTATGCTCACGAATTAGCAGTTAGTGATATCGAAGAAAAAGAAGTGATCGAAATTAATTTTTCTATAGAGCATTCCTTATCTGGGGAAGAAGTATTAGCTTTAGGCTCTGAATTTAAACGGGTTAAGTTCTCAGTCGATAAACCGCCAGTAATTAAATTAGTGAGTACTAATTTAAGTGATAGGGTTAAGTTGGACTTATTAATTGATATTTTAGAGTTCCTCACAAGTAGGCAATAAGCAAAAGTCAGATTATATGGGATTTAGTAGCTAAACTTGGCATCTTAAGAATAAATTTTTGCAATTAACTATATACTAATAGTGCAGCAGATAGTAATTTATTTTTAAATGATTTAAAACAAGGAGGTGGTTAGTTAGTTAATATTCGGGCGAATATTTACTAATCAACTATGAAAGCCACAGGAGTAGTACGCCGTATAGATGATTTAGGTCGCGTAGTAATCCCTAAAGAGATTAGAAGGTCTATGAGAATTCGGGAAGGGGAACCATTAGAAATTTTTGTAGACCGCGATGGAGAAGTAATCTTAAAGAAGTATGCACCGATTGGTGAATTAGGAGAATTTGGACAGGAATATGTAGATTCTTTAGCTGAAGTTACAGGTCATATCGCCTGTATCTTAGACAATGATGCAGTAGTAGCTGTCTCAGGGACTAAAAAGGGCAAATTCATTGATAAGCCAGTTAGTGATTTGACGCACGAAGTAATAGATGCACAAGAGACAAAGATTATTAATGAAGATACAGATAATATATTCTGTGAAGGAATTTATGATGAAGAAGATAGCAGATTTAGTGCTCAAGTATTAGTCCCTATTACTGTTGCTAACGAAGCTATTGGGTCAGTAGTCTTAGCTTCACAACAAGAGGGAGTAAAAATGAAAGAGATGGAGCGAAAATTAGCTAATACAGCTGCTGGATTCTTAGCTAAGCAAATGGAGGGATAATTTTGATGGTGAGCAGTCTGCTCACCATTTATTTTCGAGAAAAAAGCTAGAATAATCCACTCTTTTTTGATAACATTATTAATTGAAGTTCTTTGAAGGGGGCAATCTTGTGGCTCAGAAGAAGGATACATTACTGAAAGGAACTGTTATCTTAGCTGGAGCAGCTTTTATTAGCAAATTCTTAGGTTTAATCTATAAAGTAGTCTTATCACGTACAATTGGAGATTTAGGTTTAGGATTATATGAAAAAGTATATCCTATTTATACTATAGTTCTAACAGTAGCAATTGTAGGAATTCCTGTAGCAATCTCTAAGTTAGTTTCCGAAAAGAGAGCTCAAAACAAGCCGGCTGTAGGAGATTATATCTTTAAGACCGCTCTTAAGATTAATTTCGTCTTTGGATTAATTGCAGCTGGGGGATTAATCTTATTGGCTAAACCGATTGCGCGTTATGGTTTAGATGATATTGATGTCTATTATTCAATTATTGCTATTGCACCGGCTATATTTATTGTATCAGTCATGGCTAGCTACCGCGGTTATTTTCAAGGGCGCAGAAATATGATGCCGACAGCGATTTCTCAAGTTGTGGAGCAGCTAATTAGAATGACTACTATGATCTTATTAGCCTATGTACTCTTACCATATGGAGTAGAATTTGCAGCTGCTGGGGCTGCTTCAGGTGCATTATGGGGTTCAACAGGTGGACTAATAATTATTTTAATTATCTATTATCGTTATCAGAAGAATAATCCGGCTGCTCAAAAGAGAGAAGGGGAAGATTTTCCAGCCTTACAAGAGGTTATCAATAGAATATTTTCTTTAGCTTTTCCTGTTACAATTGGCGCTTTAATTCTGCCTTTGATGCGCTTCATTGATGCTTCAATGATCACAAGAAGATTGAAGGTGGCAGGCTTTAGTCATGAAGCAGCTACTAGTCTCTATGGTCAATTTAACGGTATGGCAATGACTTTAGTGCGTTTTCCGACTGTAATAGCTACTTCCTTAGCAGTTAATTTAGTGCCTGCAATTTCTGAAGCTTATACTCTAGACCAGGACAAGTTAGCCCAAAGGAGAATTCATAAAGCCTTTAAATTAGCTCTTTATGTATCGCTGCCTGCTTCGATGGGTTTATTTATCTTAGCTAAGCCCTTATGTGTTATGATTTTTGCTAATGCTAAGGCAGCTATCTCTTTACGTTATGTCTCTTTAGGAGTTGTAGCAGTTAGTTTACAGCAGATGAGTGCAAGTATTTTACAAGGCTTTGATCAACCTAAACTGCCGGCAAGAAACTTATTTTTTGGTGCTTTATTAAATGCTCTCTTAAATTATTTTTTAACTGCTAGCCCAGCTTTAGGTATTCGGGGAGCAGCTTTGGGGACTTTAGCTGGATTTACTTTAGCAGCAGTCTTAAATATTATCTCAGTCTTTAAGATTACAAAACCAGAATTTGATTATAAAGATTTATTGTTATTGCCGCTAGTTAGCGGTGGTGTAATGTCCTTTATTGTGGCAATTATTCATTATCGCTTAAATAAGTTAGTAGGATTAGTAGTTAGTACTTTAAGTGCAGTATTAGCAGGAATCTTAAGTTATTTTTTATTATTGTTATTGACAGGTGGATTAAAAGAAGAAGATTTGCGATTAATACCTAAAATAGGAGATCAATTAGCAGATTATTTAGCTAAATTAGGTTTAGTGAGGGGATAAAATGTTAAAGATATTAGGGTTAGGTGCTGGTAATATAGAATTATTAACTTTAAAAGCTTATCGAACTTTGAAAGAGGCTGATAAATTATATTTACGTACTGCTCATCATCCAGTAGTAAAAGATTTAAAGAAGGAAGGGGTTGATTTTAAATCATTTGATCATTTATATGAGACTAAGGAACAATTTTCTGCTATTTATGAGAGCATAACAGAGCAAATTTTAGATTTAAGTTCTAGAGAAAGTGTTGTTTATGCTGTGCCAGGACATCCTCTAGTAGCTGAAGATACAGTAAAAAAAATTATAGACTCTTTAGATGAAACGGAGTATGAGGTAATTGCTGGACCAAGCTTTTTAGATGCTGCTTTTGCTAGCTTGAATTTAGATCCTATTGCTGGTTTTAAGATCCTTGATGGGTTAAATTTCTCTAATTATGATTTAGAACCAGGAATTGCAACTATGATTAGTCAAGTCTATAATAGGAGTGTTGCTTCAGCAGTTAAATTGGAATTAATGAAGGTCTACGATGATGAGTTTAAGGTTAAAGTTCTTAGAGGAGTTGGGATGGGCAATCAGGAAATTATAAAAGAGGTAAAACTCTATAAATTAGATCGTTTAGAATTTTTAGATCATTTAACAACTATTTATCTACCGCCTGATGAATCTAATCCTACTCAACTTAGTAGGTTATTAGAGATTATGGAGGTCTTAAGAAGTGATGAAGGCTGTCCGTGGGATCGAAAACAGAACTATAGTTCTTTAAAGAAGCATTTGATTGAAGAAGCATATGAAGTTGTAGAGCGTATAGAGTTAGAGGATTATTTTGGTTTAGCAGAAGAGTTAGGGGATCTATTATTGCATGTAGTATTCTTATCTCACATTGGGAGTGAAGAGGGTCATTTTAACATTTATGAAGTTAT
>JAWOFC010000010.1:0-2889 GCA_046482455.1 Halanaerobacter sp.
GACACCGATGTTCACGAGCAGCGCGAACTGAGCGAGCGTCAAATTGCTCTCGCGGAACTCCTTCTCGAACTCTCGTGTCACCCGCTTGTACGCCTTGCCGAGGTTGTACCCTGGGCAGGTCGCCGTGATCATCTCGAGCTCGGTCATCCTCGGGCGTGTATCGGCCGGTCTTCGCGCGCGCACCGGAGCAGCGGAGCCACGGACCCTCCGCCGTGTAGTCGCGGTATTGATGAAATTATTCTAGATTATGAAGTATTAGGTGAGACTCCTAAAGGACAGTATCAATTATTATTAATTGCAGTTAAAAGGAATCTAATTAATAAGTATTTAGAGCTATTTAATAGATTAGATTTAATTCCAGTAGCAATTGAGACTGAGCCAATTGCTATAGCTCGGACAGTAGATAGATTATATGTAAGTTCTACAGTCTGTGTAATTGATATTGGGATTAAAACAACAGATATTTCAGTAGTTAGTGAAGATAAGTTATTATTTAGTAGAACAGTTGGGATGGGTGGTGCAAGTATTACTGAAGAGATATCTGAAGCCCATGATTTAACCTTGGAAGCAGCAGAGAAGTATAAAAAAGAGAATAATCTATTTAGTGAATCTGAACCAAACTTTATTTTAAAGAACTTAACTACAGCTATTTATCGTTCTTTAGACTATTTTCAAGTAAAAAATGCTGGTAATGAGATTGAAAAGATAGTCTTAACTGGAGGCGGGGGCAAGTTAAAAGGATTTGGTAAGCATTTAACACAAGAGTTTGGAGTGAAAGTAGAGCCTCTGGGTCTATCAGATCGATTAAGTATTAATAATAGTAATTTAAGTGAATATAATTTAGAGGATGCTGCACAATTATTAGGTGTGAGTATTGGCTTATCTTTGAGAAAGGAGGAGACAGAATGATAAATCTATTACCTCCTGAATATAAGAAGAAGGGATTGTTTGATCTTCCTAAGCAGTGGCTATTATTAGGGGGCATAGCTAGTATAGCTGTTATTTTATCAGTAGTCTTTAGTTATACTAGTTTACTTGTTGAAGAAAAGATTGCTAGAGATAAATTAACGATTGCTGAAAAAGAATTAAGTAGTTTGAAGACTGAGCTTAAAAGAATTAATAATTTAAAGAATAAGAAGAATAAAGTAAAGACGCAGTTAGAAGAAAAGAAGGAGATTCTAGGGACTAAATTAGAACTAACTCCTATCTTAAGTTCTTTACAGCAGATGGTATCAGATGATAGTTGGATTATTTCTTTTAATTCAACTAATGATAAGAGATTTGAATTTATCGGTTATGCTACTAATAATCAAGAGATCGGTGAGCTCTTTAATAAGTTAAAAGTTTCCCCAAAATTCAAGCAGATATCAATCGATTTAGTTAGAGAAAAAGATTTGAACAGACAGAAATATAACAAGAGCCAATTAGTCTATTACAGAATTACTGGTAATTTAGTAAATAAAGGGGGGACTAACAATGAACAGTTGGAGTGAGGTTAGTAATGTGAAGAAGACGGTATTAGTTATCTTAGTTACTGCATTAATCCTAACTTCTTTTTATCTTTTATTATATAGGCCTAAAGCAGATGATGTAAAAGATATAAATAATAATTTAGATAAGACTATTTCTGATATCAAGAATAATAAAGATGTATTAAGAAGAAAAGAAGAGTTAAAGCAAGAATACCAGGCTGCCTTAGATAAATTAGAAGAAGATGACCAAGACCAGCCAATTAAGATTAATCAAAAGAGTGATTTGGTTGTGAGAATTAATGAGTTGATGAATAAGACTGATGTTAACTTAAAAACTATGGAATCTATTGCAAATAAAAAGACTGATAGTCAAAAGTATGGTTATACAAAAATGCCGATTGCAATTGAGATAAACGGTGGGTATGATAATATACTTAAGTTTATCAATCAAATTGAGGAATTAAAGTATTTAATTAAAGTTGATACTTTAAATGTCAATTCTAATTTAAAAGCTGGTTTAGATAGTGGATCTACAGCAGAAATTAATGCTCAGATTAAGCTAGTAGCTTTTGCTACTGATGATGCCAAAAGGAGGTGAGTTAGTTGAAATTAGAAACAAGTAAACAACAGCAGTCAGCTGTTTTAAGAGAGAATGCTCCGATATTAATTATTATTATAATTTTCCTTGTTGCAGGAGCAGTAGCCATTGGTTTTTGGCATTATTTAGAGATGACAAATAGTGAGCAGTCCGTTGTTCAATTTGAGAATGAAGTAGATGGATTAGTTGAAACTGTAAATAAAGAAGCTATTTCTTCTGGTGAAAGTGAAGGGGAAGAAGAGAATAAAGAAAAAGAAGGAAATAAGAAATTAGCTGTGGGGGTAGACCCTTTTCAATCATCACTTAAAAAAGTTAGCAGGAGAGAAGAAGAGGAAGTAAATGTTAAAAGTGCAAATCAAGAGAAAGATGAAAAATCTACTAAGTCTGAAGATCTTAAATCGCAGAAAGTGAAGAAAAGAATTGCCAATAAGGTTAGGGTTTTAGGATTATTAGGTAGTCCAGGCAAGAGATTGGCAATTATTGGGATTGAAAATGATGTACAGATAGTTAAACCAGGGGATAGAATTTCTAGTTTAAAAATTAAAGATATCAATGAAAAGCGGGTTCTTATAGAAGAGTATGGAGAAGAACTAACTTATACTTTTGGGGGTGGGCAAGATTAATATCAAACGTAGTTTAATTATAATTTTTATGCTGATGTTTTTAGTTGGTTTAGCAGCAGGTAATGTGTCGGCAGAAAAAGATAGTATCGATTTGAATTTTCAATCTGTTAAATTAAAAGATGCTTTTAGAGCCTTAGCTGATGTAGCAGATATGAATATTGTTACAGATAGCTCAGTCAAAGGAACAACTACTGTC
>JAWOFC010000011.1:0-3601 GCA_046482455.1 Halanaerobacter sp.
GCTCTTCCATGTGACAGCAGTTAATTATATTAATGAAATCTGCGGCAAGAAATTTAAAGCTACGGGCCAAAACCTCTATGCTACAACGAGAGGAATTAGTGGAATTGTAGGTAGTTTTATTGGCGGTTTTATCTATCAAGAGTTAGGGGGGAGTATTCTCTACTTTTATCTCAGTTTAACTGCTTTAATAGCAGGTATAGTCTACTTTAAAGTTTTACAGAAAAATGATAGTATAAGTTATGTAGGCAGCTAGTCATGAGTCTTATTAGCTAAAAGAATATATTGGAATACAGAGTATTTAATTGTTAATTATCCATAAAGTATTGTAATGACAGCTTTGAATTTAGTTGAGAGTACATACTTAATAAAATATCACAATAGGGAGTGGTTACTAATGGAAGAGATCTTTACGCGGAGAAGTATTCGTAATTATACGGAAGAAGAGATTGAAGAAGAGAAGATAAAACAGCTGTTGAAGGCAGGAATGGCAGCACCTTCGGCGGGCAATGAACAGCCGTGGCATTTTATAGTTATAGATGATAATCAGGTTATGGAAGAAATTATGGAGTTTCATAAGTATGCTACTATGTTAGACCAAGCCCAGCGGGCAATAGTAGTCTGTGGTGATAAGAGTTTAGAGAAGTATGAAGGATTTTGGGTGCAGGACTGTGCTGCTGCTACGCAAAATATTCTATTAGCAGCTGAAAGTGAAGGTTTAGGTGCAGTCTGGTTAGGCGTTCATCCCGCTGCAGAGAGGGTGAAAAATGCTAAAGAATTATTTGATCTACCAGAAGAAGTAGTACCATTCTCTATTATAGCTGTAGGTCATCCAGCTGTAGAAAGAAAGAGAAATGATCGTTATCAAGAGGATAGAATACATTCTAACTCGTGGTAATAAATTTAGCTAGGATAATACCTTAAGGAGGTTATTATTTATGGCAAGTAAGGTTTATTTTGCTGATATTAGAGCACGGAGTAATGAAGAGAGTAAAGCTGCTAAGGTGAAGAAGTTATTTGATAAGGCAGGTTTTGGAGATTTAATTAGTGAAGAGGACTTAACAGCAATTAAAGTTCATGTTGGTGAAGCTGGTAATGATTCGCATATTAGTCCTGTTTTTGTTAGACAGGCAGTTGATAAGATTAGAGAGAATGGGGGCAAACCTTTTGTAGGTGATACTAACACCCTCTATTCAGGACAGAGACATAATTCTGTTGACCATCTTAATGTAGCCAATCAACACGGCTTTACTTATGCTGTTCTAAATGCTCCAGTGATTATAGCTGATGGGTTAAAAAGCCAAGATATTGTTAATGTAGAGATTAATCAAAAGCATTTTGATGAGGTTAAGATTGCTTCTGATTTTGCTGCTACTGATTCTATGATTGCTATGTCTCACTTTAAAGCTCATGAATTAGCTGGTTTTGGTGGTGCAATTAAGAATATAGCTATGGGCTGTGCACCAGCAGCAGGTAAGAAAGACCAGCATAATGTTGAATTCTTTGCTGATGATGAAAAATGTATAGCCTGTGGAACATGTGCTGAAGTCTGTCCTGAAGATGCAATTACAGTCAATGAGACAGCAGAGATTGATACAGAGAAATGTATTGGCTGTGGTGAATGTGTAACTGTCTGTCCAACTGAGGCTATCGAATCAGATTGGGAGGCAGAGATTGGACCATTCATGGAACGTATGACAGAGCAAGCTTATGGTTCTATTAAAGGCAAAGAGGATAAAGTAGGTTATATTAACTTTGTGCTGAATATTACTCCTGACTGTGACTGTGTTCCCTGGAGCGATGCTCCGATTGTACCAGATATTGGTATTTTAGCTTCCACTGATCCTGTAGCTCTTGATAAGGCTAGTTATGACTTAGTTAATGAGAAAGAGGGTTTTGAAAGTTCATTCTTAAAGTCTAATTTTGCTGCTGGCGAGGATAAGTTTAAAGGTCTTAGAGATCATACTGAAGGCTATATTCAGATTGAGTATGGGGCAGAAATTGGTTTAGGAGATGATGAGTACGAATTAATTGAACTTTAAAAATAAATTAAATTTGGAGAGACCCCGAGTAGGGGTCTTCTCTTTTGCTATCAGAAAGGGTGAATTGAATGGGAACTAAATTAAGTGTAATTGGTGGTAGTGGATTATATACACCATTATTATTTGATGCTATAATTAATAGCGGAGAAGATATTGAGTTTGATGAGATATGTTTAAATGGTCGAACAGAGCCTAAGTTGAAAAATATAGCAGAACTATGCCGCAGCTTAATTGCAGAATCTAAGTTAGACTTTAGAGTTAGTTATACTACTGATCGTAAGGAGGCGCTAGTAGATTCAGATATAGTCCTAACTCAGATTAGAGTAGGTGGTATGAAGGCTAGGGCTCATGATGAGCAATTTCCACTGCAGCACGGTATAATTGGTGAAGAAACAGTTGGCCCTGGTGGTTTTGCAAATGCCTTGCGCACCGTACCTGTTATGTTAGAGATTGCCCATGAGATTGAAGAGTATGCTCCTCATAGTTTAGTCATCAATCTCACTAATCCTGCTAGTGTAGTGCAGCAGGCGGTGCAAGATAGAACAGAGCTTGATATTATTAGTGTCTGTGATCTGCCCGTTGGCCTTTTAAATAAGACTGCAGATTTATTACAGCTAGATCCTTCTCAATTAGACTATGATTATGTGGGGTTAAATCATTTAGGTGCTTATACTGCTCTTTATTATCAAGGGCAGGATAAATCAAAAGAAGTCTTAACTAATGTAGAGAAGTTAGACTTAGGAATAGATGGTGATTTAATTAGAACTTTAGGTCTGCTGCCTCTTCCTTACTTGAAATATTATTATCATCATCAAAAGCAGTTTCAAGAAGCTAAAGCAAGGGAAGAACTGCGTGCTAAAGAGTTATTAGCTGCTGGTGAGAGAATAAAAGAAGAGTTAGCAGCTAATCCTAAGCAGATTCCAGATACTATCTATCAACGCGGTGCTATCTGGTATTCTGATCTAATTGTACCTTTAATTGCAGCCCTCCAGAATAACAGACCGCAGAAATTCATTTTAAATGTGGCAAATCAAGGGTTGATTCCTGAGTTAGATGATAGAGTAGTGGTTGAAGTTCCAACAGTAGTTAATTCAAATAGAATTCATCCTCTAGAAGCAGTTAAGCTGCCCCAAGAGTTAAAAGGGATTATCAGTCAAGAGGCTAACTATCGTAATTTAGTTACCCAAGCTGCTATTACTAGAACTGAAAAAGATATTTTACAGGCCTTATTAGCTAATCCCCAAGTACCCTCTTATGAGTTGGCGGAAAAGCTGTTAGCGGAATTAAAGGTGGATTAAATTTGGGAGATGCTTAACTGCATCTCTTTTTATTTTTGGGATATTCTGTTAAAATTATACTTAAGTACGTTAAAATCTATGTTGGAGGTTAAATAAATGAAGACTAAAGATTATAAGGATAGGGTAGCAGAGCAGATATTTCAAAGTAGAGATGCTAAGGGCAGAGCAGCTCAGGATATAATTAAGAAGGTTAAAGAGTTAATTAAGGGCCAAAGGCAAGAATTGTTTGCAGAGCAGTATCTTAGCTATCAAAGTATAGAAAAT
>JAWOFC010000168.1:0-3439 GCA_046482455.1 Halanaerobacter sp.
ATCCCTGGGAATGGTGTAGTCTCTCGAATCAGCTCTAATGCTTCTTCTGGTTTCCCATCGTCAATCAAGTCTATATACCCCTTAGCATCAATATGCAGCGGACAAGTAGCCACACATGGCGCTGGAGCATCACCTATACAGTCCTCAACTATCTCATTCATTCTTTCAGTTAATTCTTCAGATAACAAAAGAAATTCCCCCTTAACTTTTTATAATAAAATATTTTTTTCACAAAGCTATAAAAAATTTTTATCCACTATTAAATTATCTACTATTAATTATAACTGCTAATTTGTTACTTGTCTTTATAGTATTAAACTAATTTTTTACAGTATTTTTGTATTTTTTCTACAACAAAAAACAAAATATAGCCTATTTTACTCCATTTAGCCTAATTTCTGCATTAATTTACATTTTAAAATGTAAATTACTATACAAACCACCTCTGTAATAGCTTACTACCAAGCAAAATCCCTAAGATAATAAAAGGTAAATATAACCAACCATTTAGAGCTAAAGATGAAATTGAACTATATAATCCTCCAATATTACAACCAATAGCAATTCGAGCCCCATAGCCCATTAACCACCCCCCACCAAGTGCTATAAAAAACTGCTTCTTATCCTTTAATTTCTTCCATTTAAACTGTCCTGCTATCAAAATCGCAGCTAAAGCACCACTGATAATACCTAAATTAGACCAAGTATATCTATCCTGCCACGGTTTTAAATACTCATAGTAACCCCAAACAGTCCACTCTTGTACATTAACCCCTAAATTTTCTAGAAACCAAGCTCCCAAACGGGCAAAACCAGTCGTAATAGCCCAATACTCACCTGTCAGGCTAATATAAATGATATTAACTAGAGCTAATAAGACACCACCGACCCAATAAGGCCAAGGACGTACAAAAACCTTCTTTAATATCTCTTTAATCTGTTTTAATGACTGTAATCTCCCACTCACCAAAACCCACCTCTTCACTCTCTACTTTATAACCTCTCTTGCGTGCCCACTCCGGAACATTAGTCATAGCACAAGTATGATCAACCTCTATCTTTAATTCTTCACCTTTAGCCAATTGATCAATCTTACGTTCTACTTTCATTAAAGGTAATGGACACGGTTCACCAATGCAGTCTAATTTATTCATCCTTCTTTCACCCCCAAATTAATTGACAATTGAGAATTTAGAATTGACAATTAAAAATTCAAGACCATACAATCAAAAAAACTAAATACTCTAGCTCCCAATATCTTTCTTTAGCTGAAAGTACTCTTCATTCCCTAGTTCTTAAATTTATACCTTTCCCACCAATAAGCAGATAAATATAATAATAATAGTAATCCAAAATGTAAGAATAATGCTTCTTTCCAACCTATTAATGTCGGCAGATGTGTAGTTCTTTCTCCCATTAATTGATACCACCAATTAGCATCATGTGCTCCATGGGTAGAACCCATTATAAATCCCAATAGTACTACTAGCTGCATTTCAAACCCCTCTCCAACACGCATTAAAGTTCCCGATGCACAGCCGCCGCTAAAAGCAGCTCCAATTCCAAAAACAAAGGCTCCAATCGGAATCTGCCAACCCAAAGATACAAATCTTCCCACCAAGGATAAACCTTGACTTAGCCGATAGTACTGCAAGAGAGCAAAACCACTGCTGCTGATGATTAATGATAGAAGTAAAGCCCGACTTAATTCAGTCATACCAAATAACAAAGGATCCCTAATTGCAGCAGTAAAACAGATGCGTGAGCGCTGTATAATAAATCCTACAGCCAAGCCAAATAACCAAGAATAAGCAAAAAGAGAAGAAATAAACAAATACACTATACAATAAATTACTAAAGCCGCTAATAAAACTCCTACTCCTAACTTTCTTTGTTGGACTAATGAATTATTAATTTTCTTATCCTGCACAAAATTACTCTCCTCCCGAACCCTTAGTAATATATTTATTAATTTTATATGCAATTACTAAATTACTTCTGACTTCAAAGTCCTGAAGGTCAACACCTAAAATTTCTTGGATACGATTAATCCGATAACGCATTGTATTAGGATGAATTGGTAATAAATTAGCTGACTGTTGAATACTACCACCAGTCTTCAAATAGACACCTAAAGTTTCTAGCCAATTAGTATTATTATCTTGGTCGTAATCAATTAAATCAGCCAAAAACTCATCCACAAAACTAGCTAACTGCTCCTTATCTAACTGCCACAAGAGTCGTAAAACTCCAAGTTCTCTATAAAAGAAGACCTGTTGTTCTTGGTGAGTAGAAGTTAAAAAATCTAAAGTATAAAGACCTTGTTGATAACTTTTAGGAATTTGACAGCAGTCATTGATAAAACAGCCCGAACCTATAGAGAAATTAAGCTGTTCAAATTTAGTTCTTAACTCTTGGGCTATATCTTTAATATCCGATTTAATCCTCTTACTCTTCTCTTCATAATTAATCAATAATAGAATATCTCCATTATAAGAGAAAGTAATATACTTTTTTGAGAGGCTAGTTCTGATGATGCTGTGTAAGGTGTGGATTACCTTCTCTTCTAATTCATATTTATAGAGTGTTCTTTCACTACTCTCTGTTTCTCTTGCTTCATTGGCTTCAAATCTAATAATAAACATTTGATAAGGCAGAGTTAAATCCCAACCAGCTAATTCGCCGCGTTTAATAATCTCAGTCTTTTCTTGGATCTTACCCTGTAATAGTTCTTCAATCAATTCATTACTACACTTACGGGCTAAATTTTGAATTAAATTATTCTGATGCAGCTTTAAATTCAAAGCATAGACTGCCTGCATCACAGCCAAAAAATCATCATCATCTAACTCATTTTCTTCTAAAATAACCAAGTAACCAAAGGTTTCATTCTCACTTTCTAACTTAACTTGTAGCTCTTTTACTTCATCAGTCTGCCATTCATAAATCCCCCGCTCTAAATCAATATCATAATCATTCTCTACAATCTCTTTCTTTTTAAATTCCTTTTGAGCAAGATAAGAATAAAATCGATTATCTTCTTCACGTAAATTACGGTCTAAATAGAGAACATTCTCTCTAAACTTATCAAAAATAAAGACCTTATTGTTAATTTCTGCAGTTAAAGTATCACAGAGTGTTCTTAATCCCGCATCTTTAATTAAAATATCATGATACTTATCCTGTAACTTTAATAATTTATTTAATTTATTCATATCTTTAGCCCCTTTATCTACCAATCCTATTTTATATTTTCCCATGCTGTAAAGATAAGATCTTTAAACTGCTCAATATTTTTTATTCTATTTGGAATATTAATTATACCGGGCTCATCCTTCTCTATCGTTTCTTCATTTACTGCCTTTAACTCTAATTGTCCTGTAGTTAAGTCTTTTATATCTGACTCTAATCGATAATACTCTGCACTATATAAGCTAGG
>JAWOFC010000236.1:0-5713 GCA_046482455.1 Halanaerobacter sp.
CTCCAACTTCATGATTTAAATAAGGCTCGGCTGCTTCTTTAATCTTTTCTTGTCTAGCCTCATCCTTAAATCCACCCAGATAAAGATGTTCCTTCACCCACTGCGTTAAGGTCAGGGATCTATCAACCACAATACCTCTCTCGCCTAATTTCTTCTCTAGATTAAAATTGACTGCTGGTTCTAAAACTACATAAATCTCTCCCACAATGCCTACCCGCAGAGGAGAAAAATTATTACGTCGTGGTAAATCATTTAATTTATCCTGATAGTCTGCTTCTATTTTCTGAATTTCAGCTATTTCTTCTGCCCTATCTAATTGAGCTAAAGATTCTTCATATATCTTATGGGCCAATTTCCGATCTTGGGCATAGGCTCTAATCCTATTAACCTTCTCTGTTAAATTATCAGCAGCTTTACCTTTGGCCCATGCTTTCTGCCAAGCATTCTTTAAGCTAAAGAGAGAAATATTAGTCAATAATAACTTTAATTTCTTATAGAATCCCCACCAATCATTTTGAATCGGCTCTAAAATAATCATTTCAAAATCATAACCCAAATCTTTTAATATCTCCTTTTCAACTTCACCATAATAGCCAAACCTACACGGGCCAGCTCCGCCGCCCATAATAATAGTATCTGCCCCTTTTTCTAGAGCTTCAATATAATTTCCTACATTTATCTTCAAAGGCAGACAAGCAAACTCCGGCGCATGCTTCACACCTAAATCAAGGGTCTTTTGAGTAATCTGCGGTGGAGGGAGTACTTCTAATCCTAATTCCTCTAATAAAGTCTTCACAGCAATCTCCATCGTTCCCATCTGCGGAAAAGTCACTTTCATTTTAACTTCTCTTCTCCTTCCACTTTAACATATCTATAAAGGCTTCAAGTCGAGTAATTAATCCTGCTTCACCAGTATGCTCATCAAGATTGAGGTTCATAAAGGGGAGATTTTCTCTCTTTCTTGACTTACGTTCAATCATCTCCCCTACTAAAGAGTCGGGACCACAACCAAAAGCAGTTAGCTGAATAATACCATCAATCTCGCTATTTTCAAAAAAGTGATAAGCAGTTCCTAACATCCGCTCACTAAATGTCCAAAACATATCTTTAGAGACCTGAGAGAGACCATCTTTTAATTCTCTAGCAGTTAACATTTCTGTTGTAACTACTTCTACCCCTAAGTCTTTTAGCTTAGTGATCAGTTCTTTATTAATATAGTCATCATAGACAATATACTCATGTCCTAAAATACCAACTTTATAATCTAAAGACTCTTCTTCCGTCTCTTCTGTTAGTGATTCTTTAAAGGCTAGATAGCCTGCAAAGAATGCTTTAAGACTTTGATAATAGCCTTTATTTAGCTGCCGTGCAGTCTGCAGTGCTGCCTTTAGCAGATCAATCTTTTTATCTCTTAAATCAATTTCAACATCAATTAACTCCGGTAGATCTGTAATTGATGATTCTACCATTTCAGGTAGACCAAGAAACTTAGGACATAAAAATTTATCCTTTTCTACACTTACTATGCGCGGTATACAGATATAATCTGCTTTATCCTTTAAATACTCAACATGACCTAAAAATAGTTTAACAGGCAAACAGGTCTCTTCTTCAGCAACTTTAACTCCCTGATCAAGAATATCTTTAGTAGAAGAGTCTGCTTTAACAATTTCACAACCTAAAGTTTCAAAAAAAGTCTCCCACCCTGCAGAATATCTATGATATAATAAAGCACGCGGAACACCAATCTTAGGTTTTGTCATCTTCTCACTCCTAACATCTATTTTCGTTCTTTATCTTCAGCTTGATATTTATTACTCCGGCGTTGGTCTAAACTCAAGGTTGACTGCCGGATTAAATAAGTCTTTAAAGCAGCCCATTCAAAAGGAATCAAGGGCCATAAATATGATGTGCCAAAGGATTTACTAAAGGCAAATATAGCAAATACAACTATACTTCCTAGAATTAATCCTATGCCATCAAATAAAATCACCATAATTATTAAGAGGAGTCTAAATAATTTAATCGTTAAAGCAAATTCTAAACCTGGAATAGTGAAACTACTTATAGCTGCAATTGCCATATATAATATTACTTCTGGTGCAAATAATCCTACTTTGACTGAAAACTCACCCAGCATTAAAGCACCAATCAAACCTAAAGAAGTAGCTAAAGAACTAGGGGTTTGTATTGAAGCAATTCTGATCAAATCAATCCCAACCGTGGCTAAAATAAATTGAAAACCTAAGGGTATAGCACTTGCCTCCCGCGGCCCAATTATTTGCAAAACATCCGGTAACCAATTAGGATCATAGGCAAATAAGAGCCAAAGAGCAGGTAAGAACAAAGAAATAAAAATCGAAGCTAAACGCAGTAAGTTCGTATAAGTTCCGGGTATGGGCGGTTGTCTATAGTCCTCTAAAGTCTGTGTATGGTCAAATAAAGTAGCAGGCAGTAATAGGACTGTAGGTGAATTATCTACAATTATACAGATCTTCCCCTCTAAAAGATGGGATGAAGCAATATCAGCCCGGTTAGTATACCTTACTTTAGGCAGTGGATTTAACTTATCTCCCACCAAATAGTCTTCTACCGTTCTATCAGCTAAGGGTAAGCCATCCACATCTATATTATTCAATCTATCTTTAATATCTTCAACCAAATCAGTATCAGCAATATCATCTATATAGGCTACACAGGTATCAGTCTGTGACCTTTGACCAACTTTTATTACTTCTGCCCTTAACTTAGGATCTCTAATTCTCCTTCTAATCATCTGCAGATTAAATAACATTGTTTCTACAAATCCATCTTCTGGTCCCCGCGTTGCTTTCTCCAATTCTGGTTCTTGAGGTGTACGACTCATCCAAGTTCGGGCATCAAGAATAATTGCTTCTTCTAGACCATCAATTAAGAGTGCCTGCGGTCCAGTTAAGACTTCATCAATTAGATCATCAATCTTATCTACTACCGTAACCTCTAAAATCGGCAAACGATTATTTAATAATTTCTTTAATATATCAACACTTATCTCTTCCCGCTCTGTTTCCATCAAAAATTCCAAAATTTTATTTAACAGATCACCTTTAGCAAAGCTATCAATGAAGACTAAACTTACCTCTTTACCGCCAATTTCAAAATCGCGGTTAACTAAATCAAAAGTCTTAGGTCCATCAACTTCCTCTTTAATTGCTCTCAGATTCTTGGATAAATCTTTACTGATTTCCACTTGCCCCTTCACTCCTTTGCAGTATCTCAGAGATTGCTTGAGTAGTTATTGGAGCTCCATCTTGGACTAAATCTTTTTCTTCCATCTTCCCTAAATCACCGACTCCAATAATTAATGTATCAGAGAGTCTATTAAGCACATCTAAGGTATCTCCTTCTAAAATTTGATGCTCTGCTTCTTCTGCTTTCCCAGTTTTATCTACTGGTTCATTGATTAGCTCAGCATTTTGAGTAATTGAAAAGTCAGGTCTAATCCCCTGTACTTCTTTCAGATTTGAAGCAACAGCTAAAACTCCTATAATCTCTATCTCAGGATCATCTAAGACAGTTAAAAATGCCTCTTCGCCTAATCCAGTTCCTATCTCTCCTTGGTCATCAAACATTACTAATACAGTATCATCAGCTACTTCTTTGATCTTTCCCACTATTTTTTCTCCTGAAATTGAGGTAGGATTGCCGGCTGATTCATGAATAACAGATAAGTCTAGTTCTGCAGCTGCTTTTTCTACAGCTTTAGCAGCTGTCTCGTCACCATCAGTAACTGCTATGATCTTATTATTTCCCATCTTATTCTCCTTTATTACTCTTGGGGTTTAAAGATTACAGCTATTAAAAAACTGATAATTATCGCTGCACTGACTCCTGCACTTGCAATCTCTAAAACACCAGTAAATAGTCCCAAACCACCGCTCTGTTCCACTTCCATTAAGACACCACGCGTTAAAATATATCCAAAGTTCATGACTGGTACCGTTACTCCTGCTCCTGCTAAATCTATTAAATCAGAATAGAGACCTACTCCAGTTAACAGACATCCAATTACAACTAATAAGACTAATAAATGAGCTGGAGTATAATTACTAAAGTCAAGGAATAACTGACCACAAGCACAGATTAATCCGCCCACTAAGAAGGCTAGTATATAATCGATTATCATTCTTCTTCAACTCCTGACTGCTCTTCAATTAAAGTAGCTAAATCTTCTCTGATATCTGCGCGTCCAATACCAGAGCTTAGATTACCAGTATTCTCTAAAGCTACAGCATGGGCAATACTAGGAATTGTCTCCCCTTGTAGTATAATAGTTGGATTTAGTAATACCCCTGTTCCTAATACTAAAATCTTATTATAATTATTCTGCATGATATGCGGTAGTAGATAAGATGCTGTCACCACTGCTGAACAGCCGCAGCCGCTACCTCCAGCACCTACCTTTTGAGTGGAATTATAGATTAAAACGCCGCAGTCATCATAATTATCCTGTACTTGACATCCCTTTTCAGCTAATAATTCAATAGTTAACTCTTTACCTACTTTACCTAAATCACCTGTTATGATTAGATCATAATAACTTGGCTCACGCCCCGTATCTTCTAAATGCTGCAAAATTGTATCCGCTGCTGCAGGAGCCATTGCTGCTCCCATATCTTGAGGGTCTGTAATTCCTAAATCTAATACCTTGCCAAAGGTAGCTTCAGTTAATTGAACTCCTCCAGCCTGATTAGAAACGATCAATGCGCCCCCTCCTGTAACTGTTCTCTGTTTATAAGGGGGATATTTATCTCCATATTCATTAGGTGTTCTAAACTGTCTTTCTGTAGCCTGATAATGACTAGAAGTAACAACAAGGGCATTATCTGCTGCGCCCCCATCAACTATTAATCCAGCCATCCCTAATCCCTCAATCATAGTTGAACAAGCACCGTAGAGCCCTAAAAAAGAGGCAGGGAAATTACGTGCAGCAAAATTAGAAGCAATCGTCTGATTTAATAGATCCCCAGCTAATAAATAATCAATCTTATCCTGGGTAAGATCTACTTTTGTTAATACTTTATCGACCACATCTTCTGTCATCTTTATCTGCGCTGATTCCCAAGAATTCTGCCCATGATAGGCATCTTTTAATACCTCATCAAAATATTCTCCTAAAGGTCCTTCAAACTCCTTCTCTCCTACGAGGGAAGCAGAAGAGATGATTTGAGGGAGATTATCAAATTTTACTGTCTGTTGACCAATCTTTTTCACTCTCCCACCCCGTTTCTAAATGTATTACTTTCAGCTAAATTAAAAGCTATCATTGCAGTACTTTGCAAACAACTGGGTTTCCTCACACCCCCACGTTAATAGTTTACAGTGTACAGTTAGCAGTTGATACCGTTTTTGTGGTTTTCACGAAGGGTCTTGATAAAGACCCGGAGGTGCAGTTAAAATACAACTAAATATTATATCTTCCAAATTATCCTTTTAGCTGAGAAGACTCAAATAATTAATAGTTTTAAAACACCAACTAACATAGCAGTTAACATGCCATAAGTTAAGACAGGTCCTACAATCGAATAGACTTGAGCACCAGTTCCTAGAATATATCCCTCCTGTTTATACTCTAGGGCGGGTGAAACTACTGCATTAGCAAATCCAGTAATCGGCACAATCGTGCCTGCTCCTGCTATTTGAGCGAGTTCATCATAAATACCTAATCCAGTTA
>JAWOFC010000165.1:0-5674 GCA_046482455.1 Halanaerobacter sp.
CTTTGAGCTAATTAAGTGCGTAATCAATATGCTGAGATTTTTCCTAATTGCCTACTTGCTACAAAACGATATCATCCTTCTTAACTGTCTTAATTGTTGCGTTACCTGTAGATACATCAAATTCCATAGTCCGCCCATAATCCTCTCCTACCTCTGAACCTCTAAGCGGAATATTATTCTTTCTCAAATAGCCTTTGACTGCTTTGATATTCCGTGCTCCTATTCTCATCTTATCGCTGGAATTAGAGAATTTAAACATCTGCGCGCCGCCAGCCATTTTAGCTTCAAAACGGCGCTTACTAGCTCCTGCCTTTTTTAATTTATCGATTAACATATCTAGAGCAGTATCAGCATATTTAGCTGGATTTCCATCATCTTTCTTGTCAGGAAACTCTGGTAACATCACATGAGCCATCCCGCCTATCTTAACTCTTGAATCATATAAGGTCACACCTATACAAGAACCAAGACCAGAAGTGATTAAAGTATCACCATCCTCACCAATATTTAAATCAGCCATCTTAATTCTGATCCTATTCCCCATCCAAAACACCCAACTTTTTGAGCATAATTTCTAATGAATCTGGATCAGGAATTAAGAAGAAATTGCCATTGATGCCTTGAGCACTATCGCTCTTAAACTCAGTTTCAATCACTAAACCATAATCACCCACTTGTCCCAATTCTATAAAGCAAACCTCTAAGATTGCTCCTGCCATATCATAAGCTAAAGAGGGGACATCAGGCATAATAGTCAAATCTAACATTTGAGAAAAGGCATTTAAGTTAGAACCAGTTAAAATATTTGCTATCTCTTTAAGGGCTGAAGTCTCTAGCTCTCCTAAATTTTCTTCAATATTTACCCCCTGACCCGTTAATAGTTCAACTAACCTATTAGCCCCAGTAGTATCTAGAGCAAATAAGACTCCACCTTCTACATCTCCTTCTATCTCTACTAACATAGCTACAACTAAGTTTTCTGGCCCTCCCATTATCTCTGGGATTTGATCGACAGGCATAATATTTACTTCTGGTACAGTCATTTTAATCTTTCCATTTAACATATTTGATAAAGAAGTAGCAGCATTCCCTGCTCCAATACTTGCTACCTCCTTTAGTGCATCTAACTGTATTGGCCCTAGTTCTGATAATTTTTGATCCAAATTCACATTCATCACCTCTATTAGATATTTTCTTGATAAATTAGATAAGTCCTTTTTTTCTTAATTCACGCTGCTTAGAAAATAACCATCTCATCAAGTCATCACGTTTAGATCTATCCAACCCCAAGAACTCAACTCCCATTTCATACCTTTTATCATGATCCTTAACTATTTTATCTACTCTTAGCACTTGTCCTAAGACATCCGCAAATTCAGCTCCTATAAAATCTAAATCTAAATCTATTAATTGGTTTAACTTTAATCTATGTTGACTAACTAGTTTAATTCCTCCAGCACTAATATCATCTACTATTCCAGGTAACTCTTTCTGGTCTACTTCTTCAGACTCATCTTCACCATTTAAAAAATCTTCTGGGGAGATATTATCAAATTTTTCTAAATCACTTTCATCAGTTATTAATTTAAACGTAATCGATTTATAAATCTCTAATCTAAAATAGCGCCTCTCTTGAATCTTATGCGGCTGCCCTTTTAACTCTAAAACAAAAAGATGAGTCGAATCAAAGTCTTTCTCTACTACTTGCACGGGTAAAGAATAAAGAGCAGTCTTACCTCTGACAAAAACTTGAGCTCGAGCATTAGTAGAAACTCTAATTACTCTTCCTTTAGAGAAAGGAGCATTAACTACAAAGCGATTATTTCCAATTATATCAACAATTTGAGTAGGATAACGCCCTTCATATTTGCCATTTTGTATTTCAAACTCTACCCGTTGATTTATCTCCAAATTCTCTTCTAGATCGAAAGTACTAACTTTTTCTCCGTCCCTCAATTTCCTAACCCCCTTTTTTACTTACTAAAACCAAATACATCTTTTAAAAAGCCAGTAAAACCTTTTGACTTCTCTTTTTCCTTGCCAATTAACTCTGCTCCTAAAGTTCTCATCTTCTTTGCAACCTTAGATTTTGGATATTCTAAGAGGAAAGGTCTCCTTTTTTTAACTGCCTTAATAACAGACCTATCTTCGGGTAAGACGCCTAATAAATCTATTTCCATATCTAAAAACTCTCCTGCAGTCTTAATTAAGCGATTAGCAATTTGACTTCCTTCTTTATCAGTAGCTTGATTAATCACTAATTTAATATCAAGATTTTGTTTATGATTAGAGAGTACTTTTACTACTCCATAGGCATCAGTTATCGAGGTGGGTTCAGAAGTTGAAATAACAAGAGTTTCATCAGCTGCTAGAATAAAATTAATCACCATTTGAGATAGTCCTGCTCCAGTATCAATTAAAATGATATCATACTCTTCTCCTAAAATACTCCAACTACTGATTAAATTATTGAGTTGCTGCCGAGATAAATTAGCTAACTCTTCGACTCCTGAACCACCTGGAATTAATGGAATATTATTCGGCCCTTTTAAAATAATATCAGATAGATTCTTCTCGCCTGAGATAACATGATTCAAATTATAATTAGGCGTCACTCCTAGGATAACATCTAAATTAGCCATTCCTAAATCTGCATCAAAAAGTATTACTTTCTCCCCTTTTTCCTGCAAGGCTAAAGCTAAATTAGCAGTAAAATTAGATTTCCCAACTCCACCCTTCCCACTCGTAACTGTATAAATTCTAGCAGAATTGAGATTATCTGCAGCAGATTCTACATCAGGGTTAGGTTGGTTATTATTCTCTTTTTCCTGCACCATTTTTCTCAGGTTTTCAGCTTGGTCACTCATAATTTTACACCTTCAATAATATTATCAATTAATCTTTTATTATCTGCTACCTCAATATCTTCTGGCACATCTTGACCGATTGTAACATAAGAAATAGCCTTTTGCGACCAGGATAAAGCCTCAAAAATAACACCTAAAGAATTAGTTTCATCAAGCTTACTAGCAATTAATCTATCAAAATCCAGTTGACTATAGACCTGAATTATCTCTTTCATATCTTTAGTCTTAGTTGTAGCACTAATTACTAAAAAGATCTCATCAATAATATCTTTTTTTACAAAACCTTTCAATTCTGAGATGTGAAGATCATTATTTTGGCTACGGCCTGCTGTATCGACTAAGATCAAATCATAATCTGCTCCATAGTCTTCAATTGTTGTCTTCAATTCTTGAGGACTAAATACTACCTGCAGAGGGATATCGATTATTTGACTATATGTCTTTAATTGATCTACTGCAGCAATACGATAAGTATCAGCCGTCACAAGACCTACTTTCTTGTTCTGCTCAAGAGCAAAATCAGCTGCTAGTTTAGCTAAAGTAGTTGTCTTCCCTACTCCTGTTGGTCCCACTAAAGCTACAACTTTAGTCTCTGCTCCAAGTTCAATCTCTTTTTCTACTTCAGACTGCATCAGACCTTTGAGCTCTTGGGCCAAATCTTCTTTTATATCAGCCTCATCTAAGTTATAGGAGTTATTCTTTTCAAAAATGTTTTGGGTTAATTGACAAGCTGTCTCATAGCTAAACCCTAACTCTAATAAAGATTCAATTAACTTTTGTGCAACTGAATTACCTACTACATTAAAACTATTATTCTTAGCATCCTTAATTTTATCTATCTCTCCAACTAAGCGATCCATCTGTCCTTTTAAGACTTCTAAATTATCATTAACTTCTTTGCCATCAGAAGTTGTTTGTGATGGATTATTAGTTGTCTTTCCTTCTACAGTAGCAATTACTTCTACTACTTGGTCAGTGAAAAAGCCTAAAAAGCCTCCTTCTTCAAACTTTCTGGTATCTAAAATAATAGCCTCTGACCCTAAATCAGATTTCACTTTTAAGACTGCTTCTTGCATAGTAGGTGCTTTATACTTCTTTACTTTCATTAGACATTCACCATCCCCACTGTCTGCACATTTATATAAGACTCTAATTCATTATATGATAATACAACTAAGTCAGATGCTACATCCTCTGTCAACTCTTTGAAATGATAACGCAAGATCGGTGATGTAATTACAATTGGTTCATAGCCTTGATTATTTGCTGCCTGAATCTGTTGGGATAAACTATTATAGATCTGCTGAGCAAAGTCAGGATTTAAGGCTAAATAAGACCCTTGGTCAGTATGCTCTATTGAATCTGATAGCTCTTCTTCTAACTGCGGATTTAAAGTAATTACATTGATACTATCGTTATCATTTTTATGATTTTTAGATATTTGACGCGATAGTGCATCTTGGCGTACATACTCAGTTAAGACTGCTACATCTTGGGTATTAGAGGCTTGATCGGCTAGCACTTCTAAAATGGAACTTAAATCTCTAATTGACACTCGTTCCTTTAATAGATTCTGCAGTACTTTCTGCACTTTTCCAATTGACATTAAATCAGGAATTAGCTCATCAACTACAGCTGGATTATCCTCTTTAACATTATCAATTAATTCCTGCACATCCTGTCTTCTCAACAGTTCATGAGCATGGTTTTTAACTAACTCAGTCAAATGAGTAGCAATTACAGACGGAGGGTCGACAACTGTATAGCCAGCCATCTCTGCTTTCTCCTTCTCATCTTCATCAATCCATAAGGCAGGAAGATCAAAAGCTGGCTCTGTTGTTTCTTGACCCTGTATTTCTTCCGTTGCCATCCCTGAATCCATAGCCATATATTTTTCGACTAAAATTTCATGGTCAGCAATCTCTACCCCTTTTAAGTTAACTCGGTAATGATTAGGTTCTAACTGCATATTATCTCTAATTCTAATTGGTGGTACTACAATACCTAATTCCAAAGCACACTGTCGTCGAATCATAGAAACACGATCCAACAGATCTCCTCCCTGTTCAGGTACAACAAGAGGAATCAGATTGTAACCAACTTCAACCTCCATAGGATCGACCTGTAATAGATCAGTCATACTCTCTTCTTCCCGATATTCCTCTGCTTCTTCTTCTGTGTCTTCAATTTCTTCCTCTTCCACCTCTTCTTGTTCTTCTTGATACAGAGCATAACCAATTGCTCCAGCAGACAGAGCTAAAAAAGAGAACGGAATAAATGGCAGCGGTGTTAAAGAACCTAATAAAAAGATTACAACACTTACAATTAATAAAGTCCTAGGCTGAGAAAAGATCTGATCAGTAAAATCTTCCCCTAAATTACCTTCAGAAGCAGCCCTTGTTACTACAATACCAGTTGCAGTAGAGATTAATAAAGCAGGAATCTGACTGACTAATCCATCACCTACAGTTAATAAAGTATACGTAGTTAAAGCTTCAGTCATAGGCATTCCCTGCTGAATAACACCGATTACTAAACCGCCCACAATATTTATTAAAGTAATTATTATTCCAGCGATTGCATCTCCTTTAACAAACTTACTTGCACCATCCATGGCACCATAAAAGTCAGCCTCTTGTCTAATCTCTTCTCGCTTCTGCCTTGCTTCTGCTTCAGTAATTAGACCTGAACTCAGATCAGCATCAATACTCATCTGCTTTCCTGGCATAGCATCTAAGGTAAAACGAGCTGACACTTCAGCTACTCTTTCTGCACCTTTAGTGATTACTATATACTGAATTGCTACT
>JAWOFC010000107.1:0-2569 GCA_046482455.1 Halanaerobacter sp.
ACCGACTCATCACAGAAAATCAAGTCCGTTAACAACCCTTAAATCATTATATATCTTTATTAAACTAGATTAAATGATTATTACTTCTGTTTTCTCCATCAAAGATTAAAAATAATTCTTTTTCAAAATTAGCACCTCTTCTGGTAATTGACATTCAGAAATAAATAATATAATATAACCTTAAGATTAAAAAGCAATTGATAATTGACAATGGACAATGGAGAATTAAAAATCAAAACCTGAAATCAAGTTTAAGGCTAAGTTTAAGTCAAAAGATTAAAAAGCAATTGATAATTTAAAATTGACAATTAGAAGTCAAAAGATAAGAGCAATTGACCCTACTTATACTCTTATATACTGAATGCTAACAAGTAAGATTGCTTTTGATTATACGCTTGTAGGCTGAAGGCTGATAGCTGACAGCTGATAGCTAATATATAATATATAAAGGAGGTTCCATCATGACTGATGAAGAGTTAGATAAAGAACGAGCTGTAGTAACCGTTCTTGGAAGTGATAAAGTTGGAATTGTATCTGAAGTAAGTAATCTATTAGCCCGTCATAATGCTAATATTGCTGACATTAGTCAAACACTGTTAGAAGATCTCTTTACAATGATTATGTTAGTTGAATTAGATCAATTAGATACCGACTTTGAAACTCTAAGCCAAGAGCTAGAGGAGAAAGGACAAGAATTAGAAGTTAAGATTATGCTGCAGCATGAAGAAGTCTTTCGCTATATGCACAGAATTTAAGTAAAGGAGTGATACTTTGTTATTTAACTCAGGTGAAATATTAGAAACAGTGCAAATGATTGAACAAGAGAACTTTGATATCAGAACTATTACCTTAGGGATTAATCTCAGAGACTGTGCCCACCCCGATATTGAGGTTCTTAATGATAATATCTATCAAAAGATAACTTCTACAGCTAAAAATTTAGTTGCTACAGCCGATAAGATTGAAGCTAAATTCGGCATACCGATCGTTAATAAAAGAATCTCTGTAACTCCAATTTCAATTGTAGCCAATGCTTGTCAAGAAACAGATTATAGCTCTATTGCTAAGACTTTAGATAAGGCTGCTAAAGAGGTAGGGGTGGACTTTATTGGCGGTTTTTCTGCTCTGATTCATAAAGGTTATACTACAGGAGAGAAAAACCTATTAGAATCAATCCCTAAAGCTTTGGCCCAAACGGATAGGGTCTGTTCTTCTATTAATGTAGCCTCTACTAAAGCAGGTATTAATATGGATGCAGTCCTAGAGATGGGCAAGATTATTAAAAAGACGGCTGATAAGACTGCCCAAGATGAGGGCTTAGGAGCAGCAAAATTAGTTACTTTCTGTAATGTTCCCGAAGATAATCCCTTTATGGCAGGTGCCTTTCACGGTACAGGGGAGCCAGAAGCTGTGCTAAATATTGGCGTCAGCGGGCCGGGTGTCGTTAAAAAAGCCCTAGAAGAGATTCCTGAGAGTAATTTCAACCAACTTTCAGATAAGATTAAACGGACTGCCTTTAAGATTACTAGAATGGGAGAATTAGTCGGCGATACTGCTTCAGAGATGATGGACATCCCTTTTGGAATTGTCGATCTCTCCTTAGCACCTACTCCTGCTGTTGGGGATAGCGTAGCTAATATCTTAGAGGAGATGGGTTTAGAGTCCTGTGGAACTCACGGTACTACTGCAGCTTTAGCCTTATTAAATGATGCTGTCAAAAAAGGAGGTTCTATGGCTTCCTCTTCTGTTGGCGGTTTGAGCGGTTCTTTCATCCCTGTTAGTGAAGATCAAGGTATGATTGAAGCAACAGAAGTCGGCTCTCTTAGCTTAGAGAAGCTAGAAGCTATGACTTCAGTCTGTTCTGTCGGTTTGGATATGATTGCTGTTCCCGGCACCACTTCTGCAGAAACTCTAGCTGCCATTATCTCTGATGAGATGGCAATCGGTATGATCAATAAGAAGACGACTGCTGTCAGAATCATTCCAGCTCCGGGCAAAGAAGTTGGAGAAGAAGTTGAATTTGGAGGTCTATTAGGTACTGCTCCAGTTATGGAAGTTAGTAACTTTAGTTCTGAGCAATTTGTTGAGCGCGGCGGACGAATTCCCGCTCCTATCCAGGCATTAACTAATTAACTATCAGCAGCTAAATAATTATATGGGACAAAATTAGCTACTTTATAAATCAGAGCTTAAAGGGATAGTCTTAACCGGCTATCTCTTTTTTCAACTTAACAATTCAACAGTAAAGGGTTCTCCTTCTTCAATCTTCGTCGCTGACTCTCCAATGATAATTTTACGGTCAGCAGAGAGAAAATCTATCAGACTCCTTATCTCTTTTAAAGGACGATGTCCGCTGGCAAAAGTCTTCACTTCAGGCGGATTCCCCTTATGACTGCAGAACTTACAGTCTAAATTACAAACAGAAGTTATCGGTAATATATTATCTTGTTGGGCTGAGATGACTGCTAATTGTTCTTCTGAATAGTCCATTTTATTTCCTCCGTGAATATAATTTAATCATTAATGAAATCTTTATTTGACTCATACTATTTGCTCCTGTTCAGATAAT
>JAWOFC010000116.1:0-10773 GCA_046482455.1 Halanaerobacter sp.
AGGAAGAGTGGATAAGAAGTATTAACGCTGTAGTTTAATTAAACTTACTTATTGAGCAAAATTGATTAAGTTTAATTAAACATAAACCAGCGGTAAAACACTTTATCTAGCTTGCGCAGATTAAATAGAAGTAGGTGAAAGTGAATGAAAGGTCTAGGCACAGATATTATAGAAATAGAGCGGATTAAAGAAGCGATACAAAAGAGGGAAAGATTTAAAAAGAGATTTTTTACTGATAATGAGGTAGAATATTGTGAACAATATAAGAAACTTTGGGCCAATTTCGCCGGCCGCTTTGCAGCAAAAGAAGCAGTAGTCAAGGCTTTAGGCACAGGTTTTAGTGGTTTCAAGTGGCAGGATGTAGAGATTATTGCTACTGCTAGTGGGAAACCTGAAGTTAAGCTCTATAATGGAGCAGAAAAAGTGGCCCATGAGAAGGGGATAATGGAGATTATGATCAGTATCTCTCATTGTCATGACTATGCAGTAGCACAAGCGATAGCATTATAGTGATTAGTAAAGAGAAAAAGCAGTAATGAGTGACGGGAAAGAGTGATGAGTTAAAAGCAGAAAAGAATAAAGAGAAAACAGTAAGTAGTGATGAGTGATGAGTTAAAAACAAAAGAATAAAGAGAAAAAACAGTAATTAGTGATGAGAAAAGAGAAATTAATAGCCTAAAAAGAATATAACGTTTTAATTTTATGTTTTGATTTTATTGTTATAGCTCATTACTGATTGCTAATGACTCTTAACTGTTTTTATGTTTTGATTTAAGCTCATTACTGATTACTATATACTCTTTACTATGTTTTAAGGGGGGATAGTTATTAAATTAGTCAGTGGTGCTCAAATGGGCCAAATTGATCGATATACGATTGAAGAAGTTGGGATTGCTGGTGTGGTATTGATGGAACAGGCAGGACGGCGGGTCACAGAAGAAATTTTAGCTGATTATCCTGCTTTAGAGCAAGCAGTTATCTTAGCTGGAAAAGGAAATAATGGCGGTGATGGATTTGTAATTGCTAGACTATTAGCCGAGCGGGGCGTTGAAGTTAAGACTTATTTAGTAGGAGAAAAAGGAGATATAACTGGTGATGCTGAGGTTAATTTAAAGATTTTAGAAAGACTGGGTCAGCAGGTGCAGCAGTTAAAAAAAGTCCAAGATATAAAAGATTTAAAGACTGATTTAATCCATACTGAACTAATTGTAGATGCTCTTTTGGGTACAGGAATTAAAGGTAGACTACGGGGACTTTTTCCTAATCTGATTGATTTGATTAATGAAGTGCAAACAGAAGTAATTGCTGTTGATATACCTTCTGGTGTTGAAGCAGATACTGGGATTGTAAGAGAGATGGCGGTGCAGGCTAAAAAGACTGTTACCTTTGGCTTGCCGAAGTTAGGACTACTCTTATATCCAGGGACTAAATTTGTTGGAGAATTAGAAGTGGTTGAGATTGGGATTCCCAAAGAGGCTAAAGACCAAGGAGAGATTAAGACCAACTTAATTACTGCTGAGATGGCAGCTGAACTACTGCCCTTAAGAGATAACAACAGCCATAAAGGTGATTATGGTAAGTTGTTATTAGTTAGTGGTTCTCCGGGGATGACGGGAGCAGCTGTTTTAGTAGCTCGAGCTAGTTTGAAGATGGGAGCAGGATTAGTGACTGTGGGAGTGCCGCAGAGTCTACATCAGATTTTGGAGAATAAGTTGACTGAGGCTATGACTTATCCTTTAGGAGAGACAGAAGAGGGGACAGTAGATATTAGTTCCCTAGAGCGGATTAAAGATCTAATTAGCAGCAGAGATGTCTTGGCTATTGGTCCTGGTTTAAGGACCAAGGTTGAAACAGCTAAAGTAGTTAACAGTTTATTAGTTGAGGTGAAGAAGCCAATTGTCATTGATGCTGATGGATTAAATAATTTAGATGATCTATCTCTTTTAAAGGAGAGAAGTAGTCCTACTATCTTAACTCCTCATCCAGGAGAAATGAGCCACTTGATTGCTAAGCCTATAGAAGAGATTGAAGCGAATAGATTAGAGGTAGCCCGAGAATTCGCCGGTGAGTATGGTGTTGTTTTAGTTTTGAAGGGTAGCCGTACACTGATAGCTACTCCACAGGGTCAAATTTATCTAAATTGCAGTGGTAATTCTGGTCTTGCTACTGGGGGGAGTGGAGATGTATTAACAGGTTTAATTACTTCTTTAATCGGCCAAGGATTAACTCCGTCCGAGGCTAGTATTTTAGCAGTCTATCTCCATGGTTTAGCAGCTGAATTGGGGAGTGAGGAGTTGACTGAATATTCTCTGCTGCCAAGTGATGTAATTGATTATTTACCGCAAGCTATAAAGGTAATTGAGAATTAGCGATCAGTCGTCAGCTATCAGCCTACAAGCAGCTTTGAGTCATGAGGCGTGAGCTGTGAGCAAGTGATAAGTAAAAAACAATTGATGTGTACAGTTGACAGTTAAAAAGATAAAGTCAACTTCAAAATCACTAAAAAACAATTGAAAATTGATAATTGAGAATGGACAATTAAAAGCAAGAAAGACAAATCAAAAAATAATAACGAAGTTTTTAAGGTTTATATTTTAAATTTTGCTTCTTGTTTTTTTAACTGTAAACCGTAAACTAATTAAAGGGGGTTGATGTTATGAAAGCATCTGAAATTATGACAGAGGATGTAATTACTGTATCCAAAGAAGATAGTGTCAAAGAGGTAGCCAAGATATTAACAGAAGAAGAGATTAGTGGAGTACCAGTGGTAGAAGATGGAGAATTAGTTGGAATTGTGAGCGAAGGTGATTTAGTAGCTCATGATAAGAAACTGCATTTTCCTAACTATGTTTACTTTTTAGACAGTATATTTTATTTAGAGAGTGTGGAAAAGTTTGAGGAAGATTTGAAGAAGGTGGCAGCAGTAAAGATTAAGGATATTATGACCGAGGATGTAGTTACTATTGGTCCAGATACTACTGTTGAAGATATTGCGACTCTATTTACTGATGAAGGAATTAATCGTTTGCCAGTCATAGAAGCTGGTGAGATGGTAGGCATTGTAAGTAGAGGGGATGTAGTCCGGTATATGAGTGAAGCTTAATCTTTAATCAAAATAATGATTAATAGATGCAACTCCTGATCACGAAGAGTTCATTCTAAACTCGTAGGGAGGCGATGTAGTACGGTATATGAGTGAAGCTTAATCTACTATAAGCTACCTCATTAATGAGGTAGCTTATTAAACTTAATAATTTAGGAAGTTTAAATACTGAAGGAGATAAAAAAATGTCTACAGAAGAGAATAATTCTAGAATATTCTATCTTGATTACTTACGTCTTTTTATTATTGGGCTGGTAGTCTTTTTGCATGCCTTATTACCGCATGTGAAGGACTATGATTGGTATATTAATTCCTCTCAACTAGGTGATTTGCATACTCTTTTGGCCTTACATATTGATGTTTTTATTATGCCGATTATGTTTTTTGTAGCAGGCTATTTTAGTTATCCCTCTATAGTTAAAGGAGGTATTAAATCATTTCTCTATAGTAAGGTAAAGCGAATTTTATTACCATTTATAGCCGGTTTGACGTTATTTTCTCCAATCATGTCCTATCTAGGTTTTTTAGCTAATACTGAAATGAGTCTTAGTTATGCAAAGTTTTGGACAACAATCTATTTTAGTGAGTTTTTAAAGCCGGCACACTATTGGTTTTTATCTTCTCTCTTCTTTTTCTATTTAACTTTTAGTTTAATATACTATTTTTATCAAGACCAGATTAAAGATTTTTATGATCAAAAATTAGAGATGATAAAAGAAAGAAAGGGTTTATTATTACTCTCCTTTTTTGTAATAGGAATTTTAATCTTCTTTATTGTTGGTCTTTTCAGTCCAGATGGTAGTTGGGTCTCTTTATTTAATATCTTTTCTTTTCAGCCAACAAGATGGACGACCTATCTGCTTTATTTCTATCTTGGTATTTTTGCTTATCTAACTAAGCTGAAATTAACTGTAGGGATCTTAGATAGGTTGAAACAATTTATAGTACTCAGTATAATTTTATCAGTTGTTTATTTAGCTTTTAAGATTACTTTTATTAGTAGTCTCTCTAGCTCATTATTACTACAGTTGATCAATGCTGGTCTCCATTTTGGGCTTTGTTTCTCTATTTTTATTACATTATTATTATTCTTTAAAAAGTATTTCAATCAATCTTCTTCATTATTAAACCGTTTAGCTAGTCAATCTTATCGGATCTACTTTTTTCATATGGTCATTATAGTCTTAATCCAATACTTGTTAAGAGGGCTTGGGTTTTCAATCTATCTAAAGACTACTATTACTTTTGTAAGTAGCTCTATCTTGACTTATCTGTTGAGTGAAATTTATGCGATAGGATATCAGAAATTAATTGATTTAAGTTGAGTACATTGATTCTAGCTTGCAAAAATACTAAATTATTTATATAATTGAAACAAATTGCATAGAATAAGCTAGGGGTGCCTTGTTTAGAGGCTGAGAGGAGTTAAACTTCAACCCTTGAGACCTGACCTAGTTAATACTAGCGTAGGGAAGCTGAGACTGAATCAATTGTTAAGTGCTTCCTGTCTGGGAAGCACTTATATTATTTTTTGAGGAGGTGAAAGGATGGAAATAATAGTCAATGGTGAAAGTGAAGAAGTAGAAACAGGAAAGAAGTTAGCTAAGTTTTTGGCATCTAAAGATCTTAAGTTAAGTGAGATAGTTGTTGAATATAATCAAGAGATAATTAAAGAGGATAAATGGAAGAATACTATTTTAGCAGAGGGCGATAAGTTAGAGATACTAAAATTTGTGGGAGGAGGATGATAAAATGAGAGATCAATTAATTATTGGCGAAGAAGAATTAGAGAGTAGATTATTAACTGGAACAGGCAAGTTTTCTCAACAGGATTTAATTCCTGAAACACTTGCTGCCGCAGGCTCTGAAGTTGTGACTATGGCGCTGAGGAGAGTTAACTTTTCTGAGGAGAGTGAGAATGTAATCAACTATATTCCTGATCAGTGTCAGCTACTGCCTAATACCTCAGGTGCTAGAACGGCTGAGGAGGCTGTGCGTATTGCTAAGTTGGCCCGGGAGGCAGGATGTGGTAACTGGGTCAAGATAGAGGTTATTTCTGATCAGAAGTATTTATTACCTGATAACCAAGAGACAGTTAAGGCAACAGAAATTTTAGCCGCAGAAGGATTTGTTGTCTTACCTTATGTTAGTCCAGATTTGATGGTGGCTAAGCGATTAAAAGAAGCAGGGGCAGCTGCAGTAATGCCGCTTGGGGCTCCTATTGGTTCTAATCGCGGTTTAGAGACAGCAGCAATGCTTGAGATCTTAATTGATGAGATAGAGCTGCCAATTATTGTTGATGCTGGTATAGGGAGACCATCTCATGCTGCAGAGGCAATGGAGATGGGAGCAGATGCGGTACTTGTTAACACAGCAATTGCTACAGCTGAGGACCCAGTAGCTATGGCCCAAGCTTTTGCTCAAGCTGTAAAGGCAGGGCGGACAGCCTATTTAGCTGGAGCAAGAAGTGCACAACAAGAAGCTGAGGCATCATCACCCCTAACTGGATTTTTGGAGGGAGAGGAATGAGTTTCTATCAAGAGTATAAGAAGTATACAGATTTTGATTTTAATAGTTATTTAGAAGAAGTAGAAGAGAAAGATATTAAAGATATTCTAACTAAAGATAAAGTGGGTCAAAAAGATTTTTTAGCCTTATTAGCTCCTGCAGCACGGAATTGCTTAGAAGAGATGGCCCACAAGGCCCATCAACTGACCGTACAGCATTTTGGGAGAGTGGTCAGTCTTTATGCACCGCTCTATTTGGCTAATTACTGTGTCAATCAATGTGTCTACTGCGGTTTTAAAGCCGATAATGATATTTCGCGCCAGAAGTTAAGTCCTGCTCAGATTGAAGCAGAGGCAGCAGCACTAGCCGAGTTAGGGATTAAGAACTTATTAATCTTAACTGGTGAATCACGCAAACATACTCCCCTTTCTTATCTTAAAGAAGCAATTGAGATCTTAAAAGAGTACTTTCCTTCCTTAGCAGTAGAGATCTATCCTTTAGAGACTGCGGAGTATGAAGAGTTGATTGCAGCAGGGGTTGATTCATTAACTATCTATCAAGAGGTCTATGATGAAGAGATCTATGATAAGGTACATTTGGCAGGGCCAAAACAAGATTATCATTTTCGCTTAAATGCTCCCGAACGAGGCTGCAAGGCAGGGATGAGAAGCGTTAATCTTGGAGCACTATTGGGCTTGGCTGACTGGAAAAAAGAGAGTTTCTGGGCCGGTTTACATGCTCAATACTTGCAGAATAAGTATTTGGAGACTAAAATAAATCTCTCCTTACCCCGTTTAAACCCAAGAACGAGTGATTTTGCTTCTAAAGTTGAGGTTAGTGATAAAGATTTAGTCCAGATTATGTTAGCTTTTAGACTATTCCTGCCACGGGTTGGACTAAATTTATCCACCCGGGAGAGTGAAGAGCTGCGTAATAATCTACTGCCGCTGGGAGTAACTAAGATGTCAGCTGAATCTTCTACTGCTGTAGGAGGATATGCCAGTGCTGAGGATAGTAAGCAGTTTGATATTGCTGATAATAGGACTGTTCAAGAAGTTAAAGGAATGTTAGCGCAGAAGGAGTATCAGGCTGTCTGCAAAGATTGGCAGCGAATTTAAAAAGAGGGGTGGTTTGACTAATATGAGTAGGGATGATCTGTTAGCGACTGATCTCTATGGGATTACGGCTGAAGAATATTCGCGGGGACGTAGTAATGTAGAAGTAGTTGAAGAAATGGTATCTGCTGGCTTGGAAATAATTCAGTATCGCGCTAAAAATAAAGAGATGCGCACTAAGTATAAAGAAGCTAAAGAGATAAGAAAGATAACAGAAGAGGCGGGAGTAAAATTAATTATAAATGATGATATTGCCTTAGCAATTAGTATTGAAGCTGATGGAGTCCATGTGGGGCAAAAAGATCTGCCTGTGCCTGAAGTGTGTAAGTTAGTTGGCCCTGAGATGATAATTGGCTTGTCCACGCATTCGCCTCAACAGGCTCAAGAAGCTGTTGAGGTGGGCGTAGACTATATTGGTGTAGGACCTATTTTTGCTACTCAGACTAAAGAAGATGTCTGTTCTCCAGTTGGCTTAGACTACTTAGATTATGTAGTAGAAAATATTGAGCTGCCTTTTGTAGCAATTGGAGGTATTAAAGAAGATAATATTATTCAAGTGAGTAAGCGAGGAGCTAATTGCATTGCAATGGTGACTGAAATTGTAGAGGCAGAAGATATTAAGGCAAAAGTTAATAGTCTTAGAGACAGAATTGATTAGGGCTATTATCATCCGAAAGATAATCCTACCACTACCATAAAAATATTGACAATTAAGAAAATAAATGTTAAGATTACCCTGTAATTTCCTTTAAATGGAAATAAGAATTATAAGGGGGCACAAAAATGAAAAAGTCGTTTTATTTACTTTTGGCATTGGTGGTTGCTGTAGGATTATTGGCAGGATGTTCTAGTCAGGATAAAGAGATTTCTCAGGAAGTACAGCAGAGTCAACAACTTAGCTTAAGTGAGTATGTGGGAGGAGAATTAATAGTTTCCCTAGAGGAACCAGGTGATATTGCAGTCCAGAATACTGAAAAGATTCTTACTAATCAATCTGAAAAAATTAAAGATGAAAATTTTGAGGTCTTAAGATCATTTTTAGGTACTGCAGATGGTGAGCTTAATGCAGATTCTTTCTCAGATGATTTCAAAGCAGATTTAATTGCAGATATGGGCTTTGTTTACCTTGTGGAATATTCTTCTGATTTTGAGTCACTCGATGAAGCTAAAGCAGCTTTAAGAGATTCCTTAGAAGAAGAAGGTGCAGAGGTTAGATATATTGAGCCTAACTATAAGGTGTCTGCGATTGGAGAAGATGTCGATAATGAGATGCATGACAGACAAGAGTGGCATTATGAAATGGTTAATACTCCTCAGGCTTGGGAGTTAGCAGAGGGGACTAAAGATACTAAAGTTGCTATCTTAGATACTGGTATTGATGCTGAGCATAAGAATTTAGCTGACTTCGTAGATGATAGTTTAGCTAAAAACTATACCGATGATCCGGCTGGAGATGAGTATGGTCATGGGACTCATGTTGCGGGAACAGTTGCTAGCTATGGGGTAGTGAGTGGAGTTATGAAAGAAGCTTCTTTGATTTCAGTTAAGGTATTAAGTGATTCAGGAAGTGGTTCACTCTTTGATGTAGCAGAAGGGATTACTTATGCAGCTAGTGTTGATGCAGATGTGATTAATATGTCCTTAGGTGGGAGCGGTTATAACCAAGTTATGGCTGATGCAACTGAGAATGCTGCTGAAAATGGGACAATTCTAGTAGCTGCTTCGGGTAACGATAGTAGTGCAGAGATAAATTATCCATCTCTCTATCCTGATGTAATAGCAGTAGGAGCAGTAAATAAGTATCAAGAAAGAGCTCCATTCTCTAATTATGGAGATGGGTTAGAAATAATGGCACCTGGAGTTAGCATCTATAGTACTTATCCTGATGATGAGTATAAGTCATTGCAGGGGACTTCAATGGCAGCGCCTCATGTAGCAGGTGTTGTAGGCTTAATGAGAGCAGCAAATACAGAGATTACGACTGAGGGCGTTAGAGAGATCTTAAAAGAGACAGCTCAAGAAGCTGGTGAGAGCAAATTCTACGGCTTTGGTATTGTCGATGCTTATGAAGCAGTTAAAGAAGCAGGCGATTTTGTTGATTATGATTCTACTTATGAGCAGGTATATTTAAGAGGTAGCTTTAATGATTGGAATACAGAAGAGATGGAACTTGTTGATGATCACAGTTGGCAGACAGGATTAGAATTGAAAGCTGATGATAGATTTAAGTTCGATATCCATGGTGATTGGAGTCTAAACTTTGGTGATGATAATGGTGATGGTTCTGTAGAAGAAGGCGGCGATGATATTTATGTGTCAGATGCAGGGACATATGTAATTACTTTCAATGATGAGACTAAAGAATATAAAGTAGAAGAAGAAAAAGAAGAAGAAGGTTTTGCGGCTAAAGTCATCCTAGATAAAGGAGATTTACCAATTGATATTCTAGAAGATAAGGCTACTTTGTATACAGCTTATCATGAGAATGAGATTGAAGCTGAAGAGTCTATTAAAGAAGATAGTGCAGGTAATTATTTTGTTGAGTTTGCAGGTTTGAATCCTGATGAGAATTATACATTTGTGTATAGGACTAGTACTGATTATAAGACAGGTTATATGTCTGAAGTTCAAATTTTTGGTTCTGAAGAAGATGTTGTCAAAGAAGATGAAATTGAAGAGACCGATGAAGCATTAGAAGAGATTAGAGTTAATATGGAAATAGATGGAGAAGATGAATCAATCCTCAGTGGTGAGAAAGCAAATATATACTTTGATGGAGAGTTGCAGGGAGAAGATAAGATAAGCACTTGGCATATGGGTACTGTTAGTGCAAGATTTGAGGGAGTATTTGGAGATTATAAGGTTGAAGTTGACACAGTAGCTGAGGATGGAAATAGATATGTAGGAGAAGTTAGCTTTGAACTTAATAAGACTCAAGGAGAGGACGCTAAGGTTGTAGACTTAAAGTTAGAGCAAAAGTCAAAGTATCAATCAAATTATGAGCAGTTTTATTTCCGCGGTACGCCAAATAGTTGGGATGCAGAAGAGATGGAACTTATTGATGACTATACATGGCAGACAAGTATTGATGCAGATAAGGATGACAGATTTAAGTTTGATGCGTATGGTGATTGGAGCCTAAACTTTGGAGATGATAATGAAGATGGCAGTCTAGAGGAAGGCGGAGATGATATCTACTTTGCTGCAGCAGGCAATTATCAGATTAGAGTTAATACTCAGACAAAAGAGTATACTTTAACTACAGAGGAGATTGAAGGATTAGCTGCTATCTTATATGAGGTGGACAATGGAGATGCAGAAGAGATATTATATTCTAAGATAGAGTTAAGTAAAGATGGAGAATTTTATGAAGAATATGATGTGGGTAATAACTCTAATGAAATTCCAAGAACTATAATTCAAGATCTTCCAGCAGGAGATTATGAAGCTGATTTAGATACTAAGGAGGATGACTATCACTATACTGGTAAGGTAAGCTTTAGTATTACAGAGGATGGAGAGTCGGTAGAAAAGACGATGAAGGTGAATAAAGAAGAAGTAAGTGATTATGAGAGTGATTACGAACAAGTCCATTTCCGTAGCACGTCAAATGATTGGGATACAGAAGAGATGAAGCTTGTTGATGATTACACATGGGAGATAACAGTTGATTTTGCTGGAAATAATAGATTAAAGTTTGATGTGTACGGCGATTGGAGCTTGAATTTTGGGGATAGTAATGAAGATGGTTATGTAGATGAAGGTGGAGATGATATTTATTTTGCTGAAACAGGAACTTTTGAGATTACTTTGAATACGCAAACCAAAAAATATAGTATCCATAGAGCTCAAACAGAGTAAGTGCAAAAGTCTAATTTATCCTGAGAGTGTAAGTGGAGCCAGCAGAATGCGGCCCTCTTCGTCAAGGGATAGTTTTCGGTGGGGAAGGATCCGGCCGGCGGTTTTATAGACGGGCCGCTTCGATCCCTGCGGGACTGCAGTTACAAGGGAACAGGATTCCGTGGAGCCGTAGCTCGGCACAATCGG
>JAWOFC010000217.1:0-4854 GCA_046482455.1 Halanaerobacter sp.
AAGCAAAAGGTTGTCTCAGAGGATTTAGTTAATCAAGATATCATTGCTGCGGCAAGGGATGAAGAACAGATCTGTTTACAGCTTTTAATTGTGCGCAATGGGAGATTAATTGGTAAAGAAGACTTTATCTTTCAGGATGAAGAGAGTGTTGAACTGGCTGGGACAGCATTTTTACAGCAGTATTATGATGCAGCTTATTATGTGCCGCAAGAGATCTTACTTGAGTTTGAGCTGCAGGATCAAGAGTTGATTGCAGAATGGCTGACTGAACAGCAGCAGAAGAAGATAGAGATTAAGGTGCCGCAGCAGGGAAATAAAAAAGAGTTAGTGGATCTGGCGGCTAAGAATGCTTATTATAATCTGAAAGAGCATAATTTCAAAGCTAAGATGAGCTCTTTACAGATTGGCCCAGGTGTAGAGAGTCTAGGAGAATATTTAGGTTTAGATACTTCTCCTTATCGGATTGAAGGCTTTGATATTTCGCATATCCAAGGGACTGATACAGTTGCTTCTTTAGTAGTTTTTGAAGGAGGACAGGCTAAGAAGAGCGATTACCGCCGCTTTAAGATTGAGAGTTTAGAGCAGCCGGATGATTTTGCAGCTATGGAAGAAGTTATTGAACGACGCTATACTAAATTAGATAGAGAAGAAAAAGAGTTTCCTGATTTAATCTTAATTGATGGGGGGAAGGGACAGTTAAGCTCGGCAGTTAGTATCTTAGAGGAGTTAGGACATGGTGAGCAGAATATTATCAGTTTAGCTAAACGAGAAGAAGAGGTCTTTCTTCCGGGCAAGAAAGAGCCGCTGCTCTTGCCTAAAAATTCTGAAGCCCTCCATTTAGTACAGCGTGTGCGCGATGAAGCCCACCGTTTTGCAGTTAATTATCACCGTAAATTAAGATCACGGCGTTTAACTCATTCGATGCTTGATGATATTGCAGGAGTAGGTCCTAAACGAAGGAAGAAGTTATTAACTCATTTCGGATCACTACAGAAAGTAAAGCAGGCTGGAGTTGAAGAGTTGAGTGAGGTTAAAGGAGTAGGAGCTAAATTGGCTCAAGAGATAAAAGAGTATTTAGAGATGAACTTACGACCTTAGAGTGAGTACTTTTAGCTAAAAGAAAGATATTGGAGGTGGCAGTATGAAAATGTTAATCAAATTTGGAATTATGGTTTTAGCATTAGTCTTAACAGCTAAGATAATCCCGGGGATTATGATTAGTAGTTTGGGGGCTGGAATTTGGGCTGCTCTGATCTTAGGTGCAGTCAATACATTCTTAAAACCTATGTTAACTATTTTTACCCTCCCCTTAACTATCTTAACTTTAGGTCTCTTTTCTCTTATATTGAATGGTCTATTATTTCTCCTAGCAGCTAATTTGGTGACTGGATTTTATGTCAGTGGGATTGGTTCAGCTACTTTTGGAGCAGTTTCACTAAGTTTCATTAATGGTCTGATGTCTGGCATAATAGATGAAGATTAATCTTTTATTATTATGTTTAAAAATCTTGATTTTATGATATAATGGTGGGTGATAAACTACTTTATTCGTCAAGAACATTTAAATTAAGTTAAATTTCTATTATAATTATATATAGGATTAAAATCCTCTTGAAAAGGAGCGGCAATTATGAAACAGTATGCTCGTGTTATCTCTAAATTTGATTCTACTAATCAGGTTAAAGTGATGATCCAAAAACATTCTTCTTGTGGTAAGTGTGGACATTGTAGTGAAGATGATAATTTAGTCCTAACTCTAGATAATACTTTAAATGCTGAGATTGGTGATGTTATTAGTATCGAGATGAAAGGGAGTAATATCTTAGGAGCAGCTATTGTAGTCTATTTTCTACCTTTATTAGCTCTAGTCATAGGTTATATTGGAGCAAGTTATTTGGGTTTAAGCACTGAACTGTCTAGAATTGGTTTGAGCGGACTATTATTTGCCCTATCTTTTTTAGTGGTTAGGCAGTTTGGGGCAAGTAAGGAAGAGGATTATCAGGCTAAAATGCAGAAGATTGTTACTTAGTTGCAGTTTAAAATTTAGGGGGGGATGATATGGATTATAAGTTAATAGCAATCGATTTAGATGATACATTATTAGGACCTGATCATCAAATTAGTGCAGAGACTAAAAGAGTTATTCAAGAAGCTCAAGATAAGGGAGTAAAAGTTGTAATTGCTACTGGTCGAATGCATGCTTCGGCTTTTCCGTATGCCGAGCAGTTAGGGATAGAAGGTCCTATAATTACTTATAATGGAGCAATGATTAAGAAAGTAGCTAGTGGGGAGATTGTAGAACATAATCCAGTTAGTCTAGATTTGACTAAGAAGATAGCCCATTATGTACAGCAGCATAATCTGCACCTTAATCTTTATATGGATGATATTCTCTACGTTAATCAGGAAGGTTCAGAACTTAAGTATTATGAAGACTTAGCTGGAGTTAAAGCGGTATTAATTAAAGAAGAGTTAGATGAGTTTATAGATGCTGCTTCAACAAAATTAATTATTATTGATGATGAAGATAAAATCCCAGATATTTTGGAGGATGTTAAAGCTAAGTTTGATGAGCAATTACATATTACAACATCGAAATCTGTCTTTATAGAATTAATGAATCCAAAAGTAAATAAGGGCCAAGCAGTAAAATATTTGGCTAATAAATATGGTTTCTCCTCTCAGGAAGTAATCACAATTGGAGATAGTTATAATGATAGAGAGATGTTAGAGTACGCGGGGTTAGGAGTGGCGGTAGATAATGCTTGGGAAGAAGTAAAGAAGAGTGCAGATTATATAACTACAGGCCATGATGAAGAAGGAGTAGCAGAAGTGATTAAAAAGTTTCTCCTATAGTAATGAGCAGTGGTAAAACTAGCTAAAAGAGTACTATATTGTATCTAGAGGAAGGATGGATAATCAATATGAAAGACGAATTAAGAGAGCTAAATGACTTACAGAAAGTAGAAGTGAAGGATGAGCGGAAGTTATTCTCTGCAACTCATGAGGAGATTGAAGCAGGAGCAACGACTGATGTATATTTTATTAAGACCAGAGAAATACTATCTGAGTTAGACTTAGCGGATACAGAGGTTACAGCAGAGATCTTTCCTAGTAGTGATGGGATATTTGCTGGTGTTGAAGAAACTTTGAATCTATTAGAGAAGAAAGATGTTGAGGTCTGGGCTTTAGATAAAGGCAGTAGGATGAATAAAAAAGAAGTAGTGATGAGGATTAAAGGTACGTATGAGGACTTTGGAATTTTTGAAACAGCTATCTTAGGTGCTATGTCTAATTCTAGCGGTTGGGCTACAGCTGCTAAAGAATGTAAAGAAGCAGCTCAAGATAAGCCGATGTTATGTTTTGGGGCGCGGCATATTCACCCAGCAGTAGCTCCTGTAATGGAGAGAGCAGCATTGATTGGTGGAGCTGATGGAGCAAGTTGTATTTTAGGAGCTAAGTTAGCTGGTCGAGAGCCTTCAGGAACAGTACCTCATGCTTTAATCTTAACTGTAGGAGACACCTTAGAAGTTGCTCAAGCCTATCATGAGATCATGCCTGCTGAAGCGCCGCGTACTATTTTGGTTGATACCTTTAAAGATGAGTCTGAAGAGACTCTGCGCATTGCCAATGAGCTAGAAGAGGATTTAGATGGGATTCGTTTAGATACTCCTTCTGAGCGCGGCGGTGTAACTTTAGGTTTAGTTAAAGAGATACGAGCTAGATTAGACCAAGCTGGCCATGAACATGTTAATATCTTTGTCTCAGGCGGTTTAACTCCAGAGAGAATTAGAAATATGAATCAGTTAGAGGTCGATGGTTATGGAGTAGGTAGTTATATTTCGAATGCTGATTCGATTAATATGACAATGGATTTAAAAGAGGTTGATGGTCAACCTATAGCCAAGCGAGGTAGAATTCCTGGAATTACAGAGAATAAAAGATTAAAAAGAAAGCTTTAAAAAAGAAGGAAGTTCAAGTAAATATCTAGAAAGTTAATATTTGGAGTTTCTTTTTTGTTTTTAATAGGTCTGGATAAAGAAAAGGGTGAGAGAATGACAGCATGGGAGATAACAAAGAAGAGTTATAAAGAAATCTATCAGAATATTGCAGCTATCTTAACAGCTAGTATCTTATGGTTTTTAATAGCAGGAATAGTTATCTTGGCTAATTTTATTGCTCTTAATGCAATCTTAATTGGTAAACCAGTCTGGATATTACCATTTTTATTTTTAGCTCTACTAACTGTCGGTCCTGCTACAGCAGGTGCTTTTTATGTAAGTAATATTGTAGTTAGGTATGGTAATCTTTCAATTTCAGATTTTTTTATAGGTCTAAAAGAATATTTCTTCAAATCAATCTTTTTAACCTCTGCTTTTGCTCTGGTAGCCGGCATTTTATGTTTCGATTTTACCTTTTTTCTTAGTTCTGATACTCTTTGGATGAAGTTATCTAGTCTGATTTGGCTCTCTGGATTAATCTTTTCAAGTATAGTTTTTATCTATTCTTTTACTTTAATGATTGAGTTAGATAGATTAGATGAAAGTAATTCAATTAAAGATATAATTAAATACTCCGCTGTCTTATCAATTAAAGAATTTAAATTTACTCTCTTTATTTATTTGCAGATACTAATTTATCTAGTCTGGAGTGTAGGATTAGTAATAACTTTACCCACTATATTTATGGGAGGAATTAGTTTAATTGCTAATAATGCCACGTTGAACTTATTAGTTAAACATAATGTGATAGATGATGTTAGTGGGCCAAAGACGTTTAAAGAGCAATAAAAGTAGTCATGAGTAATGAGCTATGAGACATGAGCTAAAAGCGTAAAGTCAAAAACAGTAAAAG
>JAWOFC010000111.1:0-3603 GCA_046482455.1 Halanaerobacter sp.
TAAAGAGTGAAAAGAAGTAAAGAGTGAAAAGAAGTAAAGAGTGAAAAGAAGTAAAGAGTGAAAGTCAAAATAAAAAATCAAAAGAAAAAGACTAAAGGGCCAACTTCTTGCAAGAGAGGAAGGCTCTTTTTCTTTTTTACGAATAATTGGAAAAATATAGCATATATATTTTGGGAGTCAGCTTATAAAATAATAAGTTTAAGTTAATAATATCTAATAAAGGTAAATTTTAAGGAGGAGAATTATGACTGAAAAGAAGAAACAAGCAGTAGACCCTAAGGTAGCATATTTTTCCATGGAGTATGGGTTAGATAGTAGTTTTGATATCTATTCTGGTGGTTTAGGAATTTTAGCAGGTGATTATTTGAAGGCGGCTAAAGAAGAAGAGCTGCCGGTAGTGGGTGTCGGAATCTTATGGAAGCAGGGCTATCATAAACAAGAGATTAGTGAGCAAGGTCAGCCCTATAATGCTTATTTGAACCATGAGTATAATTTCTTAGAGGATACAGGAGTTGAGGTTAAACTCAAGATTAGACAGCGTTCTGTCTTCTGTAAAGTCTGGAAGGTGACGGAGTTTGACAATACTGAGCTGTATCTGTTAGATACTGATTTAGATAAAAACTCTGCGGATGATCGCTGGATTACAGGACAGTTATATGGTTGGTTTAGTGAAGAGAGAATTGCTCAGGAGATGGTCTTAGGTATTGGTGGTGTTAAAGCATTAAAGAAATTAGGTGTTGAGGTTGATCTCTATCACTTTAATGAAGGCCATGCTGTATTTGCAGGCTTGGAGTTGATTCGAGCTAAGATAGATGCTAAGCAGGTTAAGTTTAATGCAGCCCAAAAGTCAGCTCTTAAATCTTCTAAGTCTGAGATTGATGAAAAGGAGAAGGTGAAGTTTGCGGAGGCACGGGAAGAGGTTAAAGAGGAGATTGTCTTTACTACTCATACTCCAGTACCAGAAGGTAATGAGAAACATGCTCATTATCTACTACAGTATATGGGAGCGAATTTAGGTCTTTCGATTGAAGAGATGGTGGAGTTAGGTGGGGCACCATTTAATCTAACTACTGCTGCTCTGCGTTTGGCCCATAAAGCTAATGGCGTTTCTAAGTTACATAAAGAGGTGGCCCAAGAGATGTGGGAGGATGTAGAAGAGAGTGCGCCAATTATAGGAATTACCAATGGAGTCCATCATAAGACTTGGGTAGATAAAAGGATGATTAATCGTTTTGCTGAGGGAACTCCTGAGCAGATTTGGGGGACCCATCAAGAGTTGAAATTAGAGTTGCTTGATTATATAGAACGTAAAAAAGAGACAAAATTAGATACAGAGAAGCTATTAATTGGTTTTGCCCGCCGGGCTGCTGATTATAAACGCAGTGACTTAATCTTTAGTGATTTAGAGATTATTGAAGAGTATTTGCAAGAAGGTACAATACAGCTTGTCTTCTCAGGTAAGGCTCATCCTTTGGATGATGCTGGTAAAGAGACAATAGTTAAGATTTTAGAGATGGAGGAGAAGTATCCGGAGAGTGTTGTCTTTTTAGACGACTATAATATTGAGATTGGGAAGTTATTGACGCGCGGCTGTGATCTCTGGCTTAATAATCCCCGCCGTCCTAAGGAAGCGAGCGGCACTTCAGGGATGAAGGCTGCTATGAATGGTGTTTTGAATTTAAGTATTCTAGACGGTTGGTGGCCTGAAGTCTGCCGCCATGGAAAAAATGGTTGGGCAATTGGAGTTAATCCTAAGACGGAAGAAGACTTTTCTGGTTCTGTTGAGGAGAGAAGAGAGCAATTAGATGAGTACGATCGGAAGAATCTCTATGAGATATTATTGACTGAGGTAGTTCCGACCTATTATTCAAAGCAAGATAAGTGGATTGAAATGATGATTGAAAGTCATGAGGATACTTTTGAGCAGTTTTCAGCTACTAGAATGATGCATGATTATTATGAATTGTTGTATTAGTCATGAGTCGTGAACTGTGAGTAGCAAGTAGGTAATAAGCAAAAAAACTGCATATAGATTACGCACTTAATATGCTATCAGTCGTCAGCAATCAGCGGTCAGCTACGAGATAAAGAAAAAAAGCAGTAGAAAGTAGGCAAGAAGAGAGAAACACTGCATATAAATTGCGCAGTATAACTAGCTCAAAGTAGAGCGAAATGTGCTACACGAAGGGTTTTGTGGAACAAAACCTGGAGGATGAGTAAAAAGTAATGAGTAATGAGTTGAAGTCAAAAGCAGTAAAGAGTAAAAAGCATAAAAGCAGTGATGAGTAAAAAGTAATGAGTAAAAGTAAAAGTCAAAGTCAAAGGAAAAAGACTAAAGGGCCAACTTCTCGTGGGAGAGGAAGGCTCTTTTTGCTGTTAGGGACAAAAGATTTAGTGAACAGAGACGCTCTAGAAGGTGAAGAGAGAATTAAGAATTAAAAAATATAAATTATTAGGAATAAAGGTTTATAATTGCTAATTAAGATGCTAAAATGTTGTGTAGTAAGGAGTGTGATGTTAAATGGCAAATATTGAAAATCAATTTATCGGCTTTCAATTGGAAGATCAGGAGTTTGGGATTGGAATTGACAAAGTGGATGAGATTATTCCTCCTGAAGAGGTGACCAATCTGCCTGGTACAGCTGATTTTATCGAAGGTATGATTGATTTAAGAGGCGAAGTAATTATTATTGTTGATTTAAGAAGACGACTTGATTTTGAAGAGGCTCCTTTAGAAGAAACAAGAATTATGGTCGTTGAATTAGATAGAGCTAAAGTAGGTTTTATTGTTGATGATGCTTCAGAGGTGATTAAGATTACTCCAGAGCAGATTAGTGCTCCTAGCGGTGGAGTAGCAGGGATTAAGGATGAATATCTCGATGGTGTGGCTCGTTTAGATGAGCGCTTAGTAATTTTGCTAGACTTAGATAAGTTGTTGTCTACCACGGAAAGGGCCAAGATTGCCGATGCTGGTGATCAACTTGCATAGCTAAAAGTCCTTCCTTTAGGGGGAGGCTTTTTTGTTTTTGAGCTTTGCATTATCTTAGATAGTATTATATAATTAAAGCGACTATTTGACAGGGGGTTATGTTAGTATGAATAAAGAAGAGTTATTAGAGATTTTAAAAGATTATAAAGAGAAGGCATTGGAGCGTAAGAAGAATTATGATTTAGCTCCACGACCGTTAACTGAAGAAGAGACAGAAGCTGTTGTGAAAGGTTTGGCATTAGAAGGTTTGGATGAAGAGGAGTTTGAATTTTTTGAGAAAGAGAGATTAGATCAATTACTGCTTAGATTAATCTCAGAAGAAGTAAGAAGAGGGACATTCCCTTCTTCCTATGCTAAAGCTGAGGGTTTAGGAGAGATTGCCAGAGGAGAAGTAGACTCCGATTACCTCTCGGCTGAAGAAGCACTTGATCTTTTAGCTGCTATGAAAGGTGGGGCAGCAATAGCGCTTTTCGAACTCGGCCAGCAGCACTTCGGCCGCGTCCAGCCGGGCATGGACCACCGCGGCCAGCGCGGCGAAACGGTCGGTCATGTTGTCGGCGCGCGCGACGAGCAAGCCGCGAAGCACGCGGTGGCCGTCTACAAGGACGCCGACA
>JAWOFC010000143.1:0-4710 GCA_046482455.1 Halanaerobacter sp.
CAACTGATAAATCCTCTCCTGTAATTACCTTGGCAAATTCTCGTCTCATCTCTACTCAACTCCTCGCTTTTGTTAGTTTATAGTTGACAGTTAAAATCAAAGTCACAACCTTAAATCTAAAAAACACACCTCTTTATTTAATGTCTTTAGTTTGAACTTGCATTTGCATTTTAACTTTAAACTATCCATTAGCAACTATCAACTAAATAATTTTTTAAATTTTTAAAAAATTATTTAAAATTTCCTTACCATGTTCTGTCATAATCGATTCCGGATGAAACTGTACCCCATATAAATCTTTCTCTTCATCTGCAATACTCATCATCAATCCTTCATCAGTACGCGATGTAATAGCAAAATTAGCAGCTAAACTCTGCTCTTCTAAGACTAAAGAATGATATCTTGTCGCCTCGAAGTTATCAATCCCTGCTAAAATACCTCTATCTTCAGTAATAATTTGAGCAGTCTTACCATGGACTAAATGCGGGGCATTAATTACCTTCCCCCCATAGGCTGCTCCAATTGTTTGATGTCCTAAACAGACTCCTAAGATTGGAATCTCACCTGCAAATTCTTTTACTACATCTAAAGAAATACCTGCATCTTCAGGACGACCAGGTCCTGGTGAAATCACTATCTTAGCAGGCCCCATCTCCTCTATCTCTGCAATACTAATCTCATCATTACGTCTAACTTCAATCTCATAACCTAATTCCCCAATATACTGCACTAAGTTATAAGTAAAAGAATCATAGTTATCAATTACTAAAATCAAGTTCTCCACCACCTTCAGCTAATCTCACAGCTTCTAATAAAGCACTAGCTTTATTGAGCGTCTCTTCATACTCTGATTCAGGATCAGAATCTGCCACAATACCTGCCCCTGCCTGTACATAAGCCTTACTATCTTTAGTTAAAATAGTTCTAATTGTAATACAGCTATCCAAATTGCCAGAATAACTAAAATAACCAATACTCCCTGCATAAGGTCCGCGCCGTGTCGGTTCTAACTCATCAATAATCTCCATTGCTCTAATTTTTGGAGCTCCTGATACCGTTCCAGCCGGAAAACAGGCCTCGAGAGCAGAATAAATATCGTCATCACTACTTAACTCTCCTATCACATTAGAGACTAAATGCATCACATGAGAATAATACTCAACTTCCATTAGTTCAGTTACATCTACTGTCCCATACTCACTAACTCGACCTATATCATTACGTCCTAAATCGACTAACATTGTATGCTCTGCTCTCTCTTTTTCATCATCTAATAAATCCTGGGCCAACTCTTTATCTTCTGCCTTATTACTACCTCTCTTCCTTGTTCCTGCAATCGGTCTTGTTTCAACTTCATCATCTTCAACCCGCACTAAAAGTTCGGGCGAAGAACCGACTAAATTAAAATCACCAAAGTTAAGATAGTACATATAAGGTGAAGGATTCAATCTCCTCAACTCACGATAGATCGAAAAAGAATCACTCTCAATTGGCACTTCTAAACGCTGCGAGAAGACTGTCTGAAAGATATCTCCTGCTTCAATATAATCTTTAATCTTCTCAATACTGCTCATAAACTCTTCTTTAGTCATATTTGACTGGGCTGTTAACTCTTTTTCCTCTTCTTGAGTAGCAGATATTTGAGCAGTCTCTAGTCTTTCAATCACTGCTTCAATCTTCTTAATTCCTGCTTGATAATCAGCCGCTGGATCATCGCCCACCTTAACATTGGTCACAACTTTCATATTATGATGCAGATGATCAAAGATTAAGACTGTATCACTTAAAACAAATAACATCTCTGGCACTTCTAAATCATCTTTACTAGTCTGGGGAATATCTTCAAAATACTGCACTACATCATAACCTAAATAACCGACTGCCCCGCCATAAAACATCGGCAGGTCTTCTATCTCTACAGCCTGGTACTCGTCTAAAATTTCTTCTAAATCATCAACTGGATTAGCCGTCTCTTTACTATCTATAAGATTCTCTTCTTTATCTTCTATCTGTAATTGATTATCCTTACAGCGTACTATACCATGATAGTCAATACCAATAAATGAATATCTACCTACTTGTTGTCCTTGCTCTACACTTTCTAATAAATATGAATAGTCATTATCCCCTAACTTCATAAAGGCTGAAACTGGTGTCTCTAAATCGGCTGATAATTCTTTATAGATTGGAACTAAATCACCTTCTCTACTCAGCTCAACAAACTCATCTTGACTCGGCTTATACATGACAACAAACACTCCTTCTTGGTTTAAGCTATGAGCTTTCAGCCCTCAGCTTTCTGCTTTCAGCTGCTGATAGCCGATAGCTGAAGACTGAGAGCTAAATTAAGCTAATTAAAAAAGAGCCAACAGACGCGAGTCCATTGGCCCTTAAATTGCAAAAATTGGGTATACTTCTCCCTCATCTCGTCTCTAGGCCTCAGCTCATCTCATCTAGTCTCATCTCGTCTAAAATATTAAATTGTCTAAGCTATCTGCTCTTAACTCAACTATCTATCTCTAATCTCTCTCATCTAATATCACTGGTCTTAATTTCAACTCTCAACCTGCAATTCTCGCTTCCAGTCTAAACCAATAGACTGTCCGTGAAACCCATAAAAACCATATCAACTACAAACTATAATATATTATTCAGATTCCACTCTACCATGCTCACTAATTATTTCTGCTTCACCTCTAATTTTAATAGCAGAAGTATTCTCAGTAAATTGGGCAACCATTACCTCACCCTTATCTAGTTTTTCTGTATGGTGAAACTTAGTCTCTTTTCCTCTAGTCAATCCAATAATCGTAACTCCATTTTCTAATGCTTTAACTACTATATAATCTTCATTAGCCATCATATCTCTTCTCACCTCAGCTCATCTCAAATTCTTATCCTTATCATAACGTAGAATTCAATTGATGTCAAGATAAAATCTAAGCTACAGATTTAAAAAAATAGCAAATATTATTAATGATTTTAAAGGATTATTTTAATCCCTTCTCAACTTATTCTTTATTTTCCTAATTACTTCTTTATCATCTATCTCTTCTCTTAATAAATTAAAATTAAGGTAGACTCTCTTTTGATGGTCAGGATATCTGTGAGAACGACTTATTATTTCTGAAACATCACCAAAATCATCCAGAGAACCATCTCTATTTAAAATTCTAATCTTACCTTCTGCTTTCTTATAGAGTTCATTATAAAAACTATCCTCTACTTGATTTTCTAACCAGAAGTAACCCTCTTCTACTTTCTCTAATTTTGTACCTACTAATAATTGATTTAGTTCTCTCTTCAATTGATTAATTTCATCTTTATCAGCTTGAATTATCTTCTTAAACTTTTTGCGTTCAATAAAAGCTGCTGCTAATTCTGATAAGATCAGATCATTACTCTTATCCCACTTTTTTAATAAATTATAAATATCAATATCATCAAAGCCCAAATAACTTTTAACACTCATCTCTTTATTCTCAAATAAGGCTAACAAAGCTGCAGGCAAATTTTCTTTTCCTAATAAATTTTGCTGGTATAGCTCTTTAGCCCGCCTAAATAATTTAACAATAATAGCCTCCATTTCACGTTTGAAGGGGTGAGTATATATCTCTTTATACATATGATAACGTGATAATAAGTACTCCTCAATCGATGAGAGATACTTTCTAGGCACACACAGATAATAGTAATTATCATGCAAAGTTAAACTTAAAGACTCAATTAATCTTGCCAAATCAAATTCCCCATACTCCACTCCAGTAAAGTAAGAATCCCTCAATAAATAATCCATCCGATCAGCATCTAACTGACTGCTAATTAAAGAAGAGATCAGATTCAACATATTAACCTTTTTAAAACCTGAGTTGAGCAGTTCAGGTTTTTCTAACCTATAACCGGTACTAATTATGCGTGCTACCTGATTAGGAAAATCAGGGCCAAAATTATCTTCTAGCACTCTCCTTAACTCGCTACCTTCAGCAGTAATAATCCGGGCACTCCACTCTTCGTGTTCTAAATAATCTTTATCTTCTCTTGTAGCTTTTACTATTGTCTCAAAAGTATGTGACAAAGGGCCGTGTCCAACATCATGTAATAAAGCAGCAGCAAGAGCTAGATTCTTCTCTTCTTGCCCCAATTCTCCGGCTAAATCAAACTCTGCAAATATTTCTGTAAAATGTTCAATAATTAGCTTCATAATATAAAATGTTCCTAAAGAGTGAGAAAAACGAGAATATTCAGCTGCGGGAAATAAAAGATTAGCACTTCCTAAATGACTAATCCTTCTCAACCTCTGAAACTCAGGAGTATCTATCACATCTACAAACTCTCTTTCAATCTTTATATCACCATGAATTGGATCTCTAATAACCTTCATCCTTTTCCCCCTGCAATAAATACTTTATTGTCTATCTAATAAATAGATAATCAAAACACCTACAACAAAAGCAACTATTTCTCTGCCTCCCAATTGATTAGGAATCACACTCCGCATTGAACCCAAAATCAATCCCGTTAAAACAGCCATTAAGAGAGAACGCAGATTATCCAAAAGATAAGATAATATCCAAGAGAAAAGCATTAATCCACCGCTAATTCCAAGTCCGAAAGCAATTAGCACTTTCAATTCAGATAAGGGTAAGGCACTAAACTCTAGAGCAAGCATAGGTTCTAAGACAGAACTAATAGCCGTTAACACTCTCTCAT
>JAWOFC010000220.1:0-3191 GCA_046482455.1 Halanaerobacter sp.
CAGCTTCAAGGTGAGGGAAATGCTGAAAAGACGCGTATTGAAGCTAAGGCAAAGGCACAAGCTACTAAAAAGCAAGGTCTAGCAGAGGCAAAGGTAGAAGAAGAGAAAGCAGCAGCATTTAATAAATATACAGACAATGCCATCAAAGCTTTAACTGCAGAACAGATTGTTAACAAAGAGAAAGAGATTGGAATCTCTTTAGCCCAAGCACTACAAGAATCAGACATGAAATTTATTAATGCTGGAGAGACTAACAACCTACTTGATCTTTTAGGTTCAGCCAGTGGGGGAGCGAATTTAGGAGCAATGATAGATACTTTCAATAAGACTTCAGATGTTAATCTCGGCAGCTTAGCTAGTCAATTATTAAGTGCTAAAGAAGAAGAAGCCCAACAAGAGAATATAGAGTAATTATAAAGAGGCTTCAGATAATTTCTGAAGCCTCTAATAATAAATTATTAATTAGGTCGCTTTTTAATCATAAATAGCTCTTCTAAACCAGTCTCTTTAATTATATCAGATATAAAATCATCATCATCTCTGAGCACAATTGTAGAATCAACTTTTGCCTCTTCACTGGCATGAAAGATTGCTTTAAAACCTTCACTTGAAATATATTCTAGATTTTCAGCCGATAAAACTAATCTATTAATTGAAGTACGTAAATGAGATCTAAGAGTATCTAACAGATCAAGAGCATTGGTAGCATCCAAATCACCTTCCAAAGATACTTCGACTACATCATCATACTTATTTAAGTCCCATTTCAAATTCGATTTCATTATAATTTCCTCCCATAACCTACAATTTTAAAATCATTGTATCTTAGAGAACAGTATAACGAGACTTATAAAATTATAATTTATTTACCATTAAACTTTAATGCTATCATAGTTAAATCATCAAACTGAGAGTTATTATCAACGAATTTATTTAACTTTCTCTTCACCTGGTTTTCTATAACCTTAACATCAGTACTTTCAATCTCCTCCAAAGTCTCTTTTAATCGGATATGAGAATACTGCTCGCCTGCTTCATTTGTTGCCTCTGTCACTCCATCAGTATATAAAAATAACATATCATTATTATCTAAAAAGATACTCTGCTTTTTATAATTATAACCATTAGTAATTCCTAAAATAAAATTACTCTTGACCTTTAAAAACTCCCATTTATTTTTTTGACCGATTAATGGTGGATGCCCTATTAATGGTGCATCATGACCTGCATTAATAAATTCTAACTTACCAGTCTTAATATTTAAAATTCCAATGAAGACTGTAACAAATAGTAATTCTCCATTTTCTCTGCATAATACATTATTTACATGATATAAAACCTTTTCTAAGGGTGTATTTTTTAAAACTTCTGTCTTAATTAATTTTTTAGAAATTGCCATAAAGAGAGCTGCAGGAACTCCCTTTCCCGAAGCATCTCCAATTAGAAAACATAATTCATTTTCACTAATAAAGAAAAAGTCATAGAGATCCCCCCCTACTTGGCGGGCCGGAGTCATACTAGCAAAAATATCAATCTCCTCACGTTCAGGAAAAGGAGGGAACTTTTTAGGCAGCATACTAGCTTGAATTTTAGTCGCTACATCTAATTCACTTTCAATCTTGTTTTTAGCAGCACTAGTTTCAGCTAACTCCTTTAAACCTTGATAAGAACGGAGTGAAGTCACTAAAGTAGTATATAATTTTTTAGAAGTTAATTCAGTCTTCTCTTTGTAATCATTAATATCATATTCTTTAATCACTTCTTTTTCTGGGGCTTCTCCAGGTTGTCCAGTACGTAATATAATTCTAATTAAATCATTTTCTAGCTCATCTCTAATATATTTAACTAATTTTAAGCCAGAATTATCTTCTTCCATTACTACATCTAACAAAACAACTGCTATATCTGACTCCTGTATCAATATTTTTTTAGCTTCAACAGTAGAATAAGCACTTATAAACTTTATTTTACGATTTTGAAATCTAAAATCACTTAAAACCATTTGAGTAACTTGGTGTACTTCTTCTTGATCATCTACAATTAAAACTCTCCAAGGATATGATTCTATTAATTCTTCTCTTCCTTCAGAAGCAGCAAATTCTAATCTTCCACTCTTCTCTTTAAATAATGAATTGGATTTAATTTTATCTTTTTCTTGATTGAAATCAAATTTGATTTCTTTATCAGCCATCTAGATCACCTTCTGAAGTTCAAGTAATAAATTTTACTAGTGTCAAAATATTATGTCCATTACTGCGTTTGTAGTTCATATGATCAGAAATTTTTTTTGCTATATGAATTCCTAAACCTCCGATATCTCGTTCCTCAATTGAGGCAGAGAGATTGGGCTTTTTATGTTGTATAGGATTAAAAGGAATACCATTATCAATAATTTTAATAATCACTTTCTCTTCCTCAACAACAATTTTATAAGTTATTTCCACTTCTCCTGTTTCTTCTGGATAACCGTAGCTGATAATATTAACTAACATTTCTTCACAGATTAATTTAATCTTCTTTAATAATCTCTTATTCTGAGTAATTTTAAAATCAGTAACGCCACTAAGAACAAACTCTAACATTCGATCTAAATTATCCATAGTAGCCGGTAATTTTATACTGGGCACTTTAATCATTCCTTCATCAAAATTATTTAGCCACTAATAAAATTATGGAACGTGGACTAACTAAAACCTCATTTTGATCTTTTACTTCTGGCTCAGATTCCTCAGACCAAATGTCCTCTGGACTTTCCATATCAGTATTAACTGCTATATGCCATTCTTTACCACGTGGTAGATTAGGTAATTCATAACCATGCATCTCCCAATGCATATTAATAGCAGCATAAATAAATTGATCCTCTTCTGTATCATACTTTTCAGCTGGACCAGCAAATAAAGCAGCAATAGTCAGAGTAGAAGCAGCGGGGTCAAACTCCCATAATTTTACTCCATGCCATGATATTTCTGGGTATCCAGTCCGATTGTAATCAGTATCAAAACTATCAGTACGCAAGACAGGATGCTCTTTTCTAAATTCAATCATTTTTTGGAAATAATTAAATATATCCTGATTCTCTTTTAATAAATTCCAATTCAGCCATGAAATCTCGTTATCCTGACAGTAAGCATTATTATTACCAAACTGTGTATTAGCAAACTCATCACCAGATAGAATCATAGGAATCC
>JAWOFC010000225.1:0-3359 GCA_046482455.1 Halanaerobacter sp.
GCAACATAGACTTCTTGTTGATTAGTTAAGCCGACTACTTGCATTTTTGAAATCTCCTTTCAAAATTAGAAATACTGTTTAACTCTTAATTACACAGGTGCAAACACAATATTTAAATTCGCTGAGAAAGACTTGTACGTAAATCAATATTAAACTTACTATCGATAACTAAATTGAATTTAAGCAGGGAGGATTCAGGTGTTTTTTGACTGACCTTAAATATTTTTGTTCGTGGTTATGAAATGCAAGGTAATGAACAAAAAGATTTGTTTAAAGGAAAAAGATACCTGAACCGAACTGCAGAAACTTAATATATACGATCATTACGCTTAGAATGGAATAACTTCTGCTTTAAATCAGCATCAATATAATTATCCACCATTGCATCTAACATCTTATTACTAATCCTAACCTCATTATCCACAATATCTAACCAGATTGGTATTCCCCGCCCATCTTGCGGAGTTAGAGCATCAACAACTTGGGCAGCAAAGTCAAGCTCAGACTGTTGTTCTTTTAATATATCCAGACCAATTACACCTGGGTCGCGGGATGAACGGAAAAATGCTTTCTTAAAGCCGTGGGTTAAAGCTATATTATCTATTTTCATCATCTCTCTTTGCTCTAAAAGTCCAAATAATAACTCACGATCATACATATTCTGCATCTTAGGAGGGAGTTCCTCTCTTAAGCTTTCGCTAATCTTGTGGGTTCCTACCTCTTCAATAACTCCTATTAATAAGACATCTTCTTGCAGAGCCAACTCCACAAGCTGCTCCCAACTCTCTTCAGCCTGAAACTTGTAACGAGATAAAGAGCCATCCATCATAATTAACTGCGGCTGCCATCTTCTAATACTCTCATAGGCGACCTTGACTTCTAAATCTGCCAATAAAGAAGTTCGTATCTTTCCTGCTGCTTCTTGGGCATTATCTACCTCTTCTTTATTTAATTTCTTAAATATCTTCTCACGATCACTTTCAATTAAAGGGCTAAAGACTTCATGCTTAATAATCTCATCTTCACTCTTGATCGTATTCTTAGCTAATCCCTGTAGAACACTCAAATAATGAGGATAGATCTTACCTAAAGTATTGACTGAACCGTCAACCCCAATAACCGATCCCGGTTTTGTCCATTCTTTTAATCTTTCCTGTCCTAATTTATCCAATACTTCAAATACACCTAGCTCTTGTTCTATTAATTTACGTAATTTCGCTCCATTAACTTCTGATCTATAATTATATTTTTCGCGTAGACATTGATTACAGTCTTTTAATGATTCTTTTAATTGAGCTGTTATCTCTAGCATCCTATCACCTCATACTTTATAAGTTCGCTGGAATACATATATTTCCTGCTTTCAAACCCGACATTTCAGAGAAAAGAAAAATTTATTCTGTCGAAAAAAGTTTTTTTATAAAAAAATATTCTACCTCTTGACACGAAATACATTTTATGGTATTATTTAATTACATAATATGTGTTTGTAGTTATTAAAATCAATTATAGGAGGGAAATATATGAAATCAACAGGTATTGTCAGAAAGGTGGACGAACTAGGTCGGGTAGTCATTCCAGTCGAATTAAGAAGGACATTGAATATTGAAACTAAAGATGCTTTAGAAATTTATGTAGATGAAGAAAGAATAATCTTTAAGAAGTATCAACCGGCTTGTATTTTCTGCGGCGACGCTGAAGATGTAATCAACTTTAAAGGAAAAAATATCTGTCCAGACTGTCTAGCAGATATTTCGGCTAGTATGGATGAAGATTCTGAAGAAGCAGAAAGTGCTTAATGACAGACATAATTAATTAAGAAGCAGGTCCTAATTTTAGGCTCCTGCTTCTTATCTGTTGACTCTAATTTTAGTAGCTATTTGATAGACTTCACTTTTGGGAAGACCTCTTTTAGTAGCTACTAACTTAATTGCTTCTTTCTTAGTTGCTCCTTCCTCCATTTTTAACTTAACATGTTCTAAAATAGATAAATTACGCCACTTAGTATCTACCTCACCCTTACTTCCACCTTTTAATACAATTACAAACTCCCCTTGAGGAGAGTTAGCTTTAAAATAGTCTAATAGTTCACTAACTGAAGCAGTTCTTTTTTCTTCAAATTTTTTAGTCAATTCACGACAGACAGCTGCATCTCGGTCACCTAAAACATCAAGTATATCACCTAAGGATTTAACTAAACGCTTAGGAGATTCATAAAAGATCATAGTCCGCTCTTCATCTTCTAGTGCTTGAAGATATCTCTTCCGCTCTCCTTTTTTACGCGGTAAAAAACCTTCAAAAGTAAACCTATCTGTCGGCAGACCTGAGACCACTAAAGCACTTGTCATAGCAGTTGGCCCTGGTATTGGCAGCACCTCTATTGCCTTTTCTCTAAAGAACTTTACTAATTCATAACCAGGGTCTGAAATAGTCGGCATTCCTGCATCAGAGACTAATGCTAGATCCATCCCCTCTCTAACTTTAGAAAAGAGCTCTTCTTTTTTCTGAGCTGCATTATGTTCGTGATAACTGCTTAGAGAAGTCTTAATCTCATAATAATTAAGCAGCTTTTGAGTTCTTCTTGTATCTTCTGCTGCAATCAAATCAACCTCTTCTAAAACCTCTAAAGCACGTAAGGTAATATCCTTTAAATTACCAATTGGAGTTCCACATATATATAGTTTACCCTTACTCATCATTATCATCCTTAATAAGCTCTTTTTTCTCTTTCCGCGTTAGTTGCTTTATCTTATACTCTCTCTTTTGAGCTTTGCTGCGGCTAGCAAAACTCTCTTGATAACAGAGCTCAACTGGGGTTCTACCGCGCGTATATTTAGCTCCTTGGCCCTGATTATGCTCTTCAATTCTGCGTTCAAGATCAGTCGTGTATCCTGTATACAAAGTATCATCTGCACATTCTATCATATATACATAATGACTCATTAACTATTCCTCCAAATTATAAATTTCTTTTACTTCTGTAGTATAATCACCTTGTTTGTCATAAATATATAAAGGAGGAAGAACCTCTAGATTAGTTCCTCCCCCTTTCTTTGCTTCTACTAAAACTAAATCTGCTGGACTATCAACAGTGGAATGAACCATTCTCATTCTCTTGCAGGTTAGATTATATTCTTCCATTAATGCTAGTAATTCATTCAGACGCTGACTACGGTATACATAAGCAGCCTGCCCACCATATTTAAGAAGTTGATTACTAACTTTAATTACATCTTCTAACTTACATTTTAATTCATGGCGGGCAATTGCTATACTCTCTTTAGGACTTACTTGACCGCTATTCTCTTTTAGATAAGGAGGGTTACTAAGAATGTAGTCAAAAGTTTCAGTACCAAAAT
>JAWOFC010000277.1:0-5100 GCA_046482455.1 Halanaerobacter sp.
TTACTCTTCAGCTACAGCAGTTATTAGAGCAGAAGAATCAACAACGGATTAAGATACCATTGATTAGGATGTTTGGGATTGAAATCTTTTCCCACTACAGTCCTAAATTAACTCTTAGAGCAGTTCCCTATGGAGCTACAACAACCGATATTGTAGATGAGTTTGAGTCAGTAGGAATTAATCAAAGCCGCCATAAACTATATTTAAAGGTTAAGACAAAGGTAAAAGTAATTATTCCTTTATTAGGGACTGATATTGGTGTAGCAACTCAAGTCCCCCTTAGTGAAGCAGTTATTGTAGGTCAAGTGCCTGAAGTATATGTGGGAGCTAATAGTGGAATTTTAAAGAGTAATTAAGAGTATTAAATCGCCGGGAGGCGATTTCTTATTTTTTGTATTTTATTCACTGCAGCGGGGATAATAGAAATGAAATGAGAGGAGTGAGAGAATGAAATTTAAAGATGAGATTATAGACCTAACTGTAATAGATGCTAAAGAGGGAAAAGAGATAGGAGTAGTGGTAGATATTTTGTTTAAAAGAGGTATTCAAGAGACTGCTGGTCTAATCCTTAAGAAGGATGACCAGAGATATTTAGCAGCTCCTGAAGAAATATGTAGTTTAGGTAGAGATTATGTAGTGATTAGGGAAGAGGAGAGTCTTTTAGAAGTGAATACTGAAGAATTACTAACAGCTCAAGACCTTTTTGGGATAGCAGTTGTGACGATTGAAGGAACTAGTTTAGGCATAGTTAAAGATGTAGTTTTGACAGAAGAGGGAGGGGTGAGTAGTTATGAGTTAAGTGATGGTTTGGTGCAAGATATTTTAACCGGGCGTGATCTTTTAACTGCAGACCAGAATATTTCTTATAACGATCAAAAGATGATTGTAGAAGAGACTATAACTGCTGTGGAGGAATCAGATTGACTCTTAAAGATAAACGTATTATCTTATTAACTCTATCAAGCTTGGGTATTTATCTTCTTTATTTAGTACGTTCTATCTTACCTCCTTTTATATTAGGAGTTATGCTGGCTTTCTTACTCGAAGAAATTATTAATTTTTTAGCAGCTAAGGGTATGCCCAGAATGGGGGCATTAATTTTTGTTTTTGGGATTTTGCTGACCTTATTTGCTGTAGTCTTTTTTATTCTTTTGCCGGCTTTAATTGGAGAGTTAAATGAGCTGACAGGAAGAATACCATATTATTTTTCTCGTTTAGAAGAACTACTTAATAGTTTAAATAGCCGCTACCAAGCAGTTGAGACTCCTGCAACCTTTGATTTTATATTTAATAATCTCATAGAGCGTTTAGAGAGAACGGGGATTCGCTTAGTAGAAGAGACAAGTCAAGTCTTAATTTCTATAGTATCTCATTCTTTTAGTCTTATTCTAGCTCCTGTTTTGGCATTTTATATTTTAAAAGATCTGCGAGCGATTAAAGTTACTTGCTGGTCGCTTATACCTCATAATTATCGGCGGGGAACAGGGAAGTTATTAACTCGAATTAATGAGTCATTATTAGAATTTATTAAAGGGCAGTTATTAGTCAGTCTACTTGTTGGTTTACTATCAATTTTGGGATTATACTATCTGCAGCTAAGATTTTATTTAATAATTGGTATTTTAGCTGGAGTACTGAATTTGATTCCTTATATTGGGCCTATTTTTGGGGCTATTCCGGCTGTAGTGATTGCTTCTTTTAGCTCTTTGAAAGCAGTTATATCTGTAGTTATCTTATTTACTATTATTCAACAGTTAGAAGGAGGGATTATTTCTCCTAAAATAATGGGCTCTAAAGTAGGCTTACATCCCTTAGTTATAATTTTTGCTCTCTTGGCTGGAGGAGAACTATGGGGGATTTTAGGAATGATGATTGCTATTCCAACTGCAGTCATAGCTAAAGAGCTATTATATCACTTAGCAGAGCTTTTGGTTTCTGTTGACAAGACCTAGCATTTCTAGTATCATATATACTAAGTTTGGAGGTTAAGATTATAAAATTAAGAACAAAATATAGTATCAGATAAAACTAGGAGGTTTTTTTAGTAATGGAAAGTAGTGAAATTAGACAGAAATTTCTAGATTTTTTTGCAAGTAAAGATCATAAAATTTTACCGAGCGCTCCTTTAGTGCCTCAGGATGACCCTACATTATTATGGATTAATGCAGGAATGGCACCTTTTAAGAAATATTTTGATGGGAGTGTAACACCGCCGCAGAGAAGAATTGCTACTTCACAAAAGTGTATTAGAACTAATGATATTGAGAATGTAGGACGGACAGCGCGCCATCAAACATTTTTTGAAATGTTAGGAAACTTTTCTTTTGGTGATTACTTTAAAGAAGAGGCAATTAGATGGGGCTATGAGTTTTTAAAGGATGAATTAGATTTAGATGAAGAGCAGTTTTGGATTTCAATCTATAAAGATGATGATGAAGCCTTTGATATTTGGCGTGAAGAGATAGGTGTCCCAGCGGATAGAATTGTACGGATGGGTAAAGATGAAAACTTTTGGGAGATTGGAACTGGTCCCTGCGGTCCTTGTTCTGAGATTCATTATGACCGCGGTATAGAGCATGGTTGTGAAGATGGCTGTGAATTGGGCTGTGACTGTGATCGCTATTTAGAGGTCTGGAATCTTGTCTTTACACAGTATAATAAGACTGAAGATGGTGAATACTTAGACCTTCCGCAAAAGAATATTGATACAGGAGTCGGTTTAGAGCGTCTAGCATCTTTATTACAAAATGTGGAGACCAACTTTGAAACTGATCTCTTCCGTCCCTTAATTGAATATATTACTGACAATTGTGATATAGATTATGGAGCAGAAGAAGGGAAGGATGTAGCTGTAAAAGTAATTGCTGACCATATTAGAACTGTAACTTTTGCAATTGGTGATGGTGCTTTACCTTCTAATGAAGGACGAGGTTATATAGTTAGACGACTTTTAAGACGAGCTGTACGTTATGCTAAAGAATTAGATTTAGAGGTGCCTTTCTTACATACTATTGTGCCATTAGTAGTTGAGATTATGGGTGATCATTACACTAAGTTAGAGGACAAAGAGGAACAGATTAAAAAGATAGTTAAGCAAGAAGAAGAACGTTTTCAAGATACTTTGGCCCAGGGCATGAATATTTTAGAGGAGATTATTGTTGAATTAAAAGAAGAAGAGATAACAGAAATTTCAGGACAGAAGGTATTTACTCTCTATGACACCTATGGTTTTCCAAAAGAGCTGACAGCTGAGATTGCAGCTGAACATGATTTGACAATTGATGAGGCAGGATTTGAGTCTGCTATGGAAGAGCAGCGCAAAAGAGCACGAGCAGCTAGAGAGGATTATGATAAAGGTCATAGTGAATTAGAACTATTTAAAGAGTTAAAGGATGAAGTTGGTAGAGTAGACTTTGTTGGCTACCATCAATTTGAAGTAGAGACGGTGATAAATGCGATTGTCTATGAAGAGAAGAAAGTAGAAGAAGTCCAAACTGATAATCGAGCACGAATTATCCTAGATAGGACTCCTTTTTATGCTGAAAGTGGTGGTCAGAGAGGAGACCAGGGTATTATTAAGACAGAAACGGCTGAGGCTAAAGTGCTGGATACAGTTGAAATTGCTGAGTTAGTAGTTCATGAAGTAGAAGTAATAGAAGGAGAGATAGAAGTAGGGGCTGAAGTTAAGGCTGTGATTGATGACCGTTTAAGAGAGGCTACTGCTAAGAACCATACTGCTACTCATTTGCTCCATCAGGCGTTGAAAGATGTTTTAGGTGATCATATAACTCAGTCTGGATCATCAGTTACTTCTGAGCGGCTAAGATTTGACTTTTCTCATTTTGAAGCCTTAAGTGCTGAAGAGTTAAGAGAGATTGAGACTATAATTAATCAGCGTGTGCAGCAGAATTTAGCTGTTAATGTAGAGTTGATGTCTCTAGATGAAGCTAAGGAAGCAGGAGCAGTAGCTCTATTTGATGAGAAGTACGGTGAGAAAGTACGTTTAGTCTCTGTAGGTGATTATAGTACTGAATTATGTGGGGGTACACATATTGATGCTACAGGAGAGATTGGTCTCTTTAAGATTCTAAGTGAGTCAGGAGTTGCAGCAGGAACGAGAAGAATTGAAGCTCTAACTGGTCCAGCAGCTCTAAACTATGTACAAAAACAAGAAGATATAATTGCAGAAGCTGCAAATAGATTAAAGACATCTCCTGATGAACTCTTAACTAAGCTTGATAAAGTACAAGGTGAAGTTAAAAATTTAGAAAAAGAGATTACTAGCTTAAAGGATAAGTTAGCTAAGGCTCAGACTAGTGATTTAATCTCTGATACAGAAGAGATTAAGGGTGTTCAAGTTATTTTAGATAGTGTGGAGGACTTAGATGCAGAAGGGCTTAGAAAGATGGGAGATAATCTTGCCCAAGACTTGGCTTCAGGTATCGTAATCTTAGGCTCGCAGTTGGAAAATAAGGTCTTATTTGTAGCTAAAGTGAGCTCTGATTTAGTTGATGAAGGTTATCATGCTGGAGATATTATTTCTGAAGTTGCCCAAGTAGCAGGCGGCGGCGGCGGTGGTCGCCCTGATATGGCTCAAGCTGGCGGTAGTCAGCCTGATAAATTAGAAACTGCTTTAGATAAAGCAAGAGAAGTGATTTCTGAAGTGGAATAAGATTTAATAAAGGAAAATAATTGTGTATAAAGAATAATTAAATTAGGAAGACTACTATTGAAAATCGAGGTGAGAGTAATGAGTGACAAAACTATGATGTTTAAACTTGATAAGGAAGAGGAGAGTGAAGTAGCTCAAGTTTTAAAAGAGGTTTATCAGGCTCTAGAAGAGAAAGGATATAATCCCATTGATCAAATTGTAGGCTATATTCTATCTGGGGATCCTACTTATATTACTAGTTATAAGGATGCCCGCAGTAAGATTAGGCAGTTTGAAGTGGACGAAATGGTTGAAGAGCTAGTAACAAGTTACTTAGATAAATAACTCGGAGTGATTGAATGAAAAAGAAAGTCTTCCTAATTATTTTCTTATTAATTATTTGTTGGGCAGAGGGTGTAAATGCTGCTAATCGAGTTGTCCTTTTGATT
>JAWOFC010000288.1:0-6887 GCA_046482455.1 Halanaerobacter sp.
CTCATAGTTTCCTATGAGGTCGGCGTAAATTTTTAGTCATTTCGGCTTAACTATTGGAGACTCTTGGGAGTATTTTTGCTTTCATAGCGCTCAACTCCTACGCTCTACAAGAGATTATGATTTAACCTCTCACGATATTAGCATATTAGTAATAGTATTTATCTAAACTAAAAATTTTATACTAACTTAGCCTTCATCGTTTTTCCCCAATTTTTTACATGAGGCGAACAACACCACATGGATTGGTAGCTTCAATCTCGCGGTTAATTGGATGCTTATCATTTACTTCATCTAAGAATACTATCCCGGGTTCCCCATTCTGCCAAGCATAATCAACAATCAATTCAAATACCCGGCGCGCATTTAAAGAATCCACAACTTCATCAGTTCTAGGATTAATTAAGTCATATTCCTCATCTGCTGCAATTGCATTCATGAAATCTTCAGTTACAGCTACAGATAGATTAAAATTGGCAAACTGATTGTCCAATAACTTCCTCTTATAATTATCTAATTTTGCTTCAATCTCTTCTGTACTAAAATCTGACTGAATTAAGTTATCCTTAAATTCTTCATACAACTCTTGATTCTCTTCTGATAGTTCTCCTTTAGCATTAATAAAGTCCAAAATATCAGGATGATCAACTCTTAACATCCCCATATTGGCCCCTCGCTATATGTTACTTCCTTTACGGAAGGGTAAGTAATATTATTTTACCTACCTCTCATACTTTCATATGAGCTCAGACTATATCTTCAATAGAACTGAAAGTCTATTGTCTCCTGTCAGAGAGAATTTACTTTTTATCCTCTCTCCTACTTTAATCTTCTGCCCCATTGATTAATGCACCACCTTATATAGCATTATATTACTTATTTAAAAGTGGAACAAAAGATTATTTTGGTAGTCGTTGAAGATTTACCTAAATCACTTTAGGTCTTTCCCTGCTGATTGCCCATTGCTATATATCTTAGTAGTTTTTGAACCATCACGCTTATCTTTACAGATTACGTTGTGGTCTACTAAGCTTTAGGGGGTTCCAGCAATTTAAGAGATAAGCGCCGAGTTAATACTAAATTGACGCTTTCCGCCTTGTTTCACTGTATCTGTGGCACGATTAAAGACTTTCATAAAGCTTAACGGTCCTGAACTAACTCCACCTGTCGACTTTACAACATCATCCTGCGGTCGCAACCTACTAAAAGCAAAACCAGTTCCTCCGCCGCTCTTATGAATTAAAGCAGCATTCTTAATAGCAGAAAATATCCCTTCCATACTATCTTCCACCGGCAGTACAAAACAGGCTGCTAACTGCTGCAATTCTGCGCCTGCATTCATTAAAGTCGGTGAATTAGGCAAAAATTTTAGATTAGTCATTAAATCATAAAATTCTGCCCTATACTTCTCCTCTTTTTCTGCTTCTTCTTCTGCACTTGCAATATTAGAAGCAACCCGTTCAAATAGCTCTTGTGGTTTTTCTATAACTTCTCCTTCTTCATTTCTAACTAAGTATCTCTTTTCCAATAAGTCTAATGCATTTTCTGATAGTTCTAAATCCAAATTACTTCCCTCCTTAAAATAAATACATAAACTATTATAATCCTTAATCTTTAGTCATGCAAATTAATTTTTTATATTTCAAGATAAAAAAATCCTTACTATTGGCTAATAGCAAGGATTTTTAAGAACTAATAACAAATTTTATTTTATTCTGTAAATTTAAAGATAGAACTCATTGCTTTCTCTACAGCTTTTTTTACTTCCTCACCTTCTTCAAGGGAGTCAGTAATAAATTCACACACATTATTTTCTGCTAAATAGAGACCTAATTTATTAACTGAAGACTTAATAGCAGAGACTTGCAACAATATATCCTTACAGTCTTTATCATTTTGTACCATCTTTTCTACTCCACCAATATGTCCCTTGATAGTCTTCAGTCTAGAAATTACTTCTTTTTTAACTTCTTCATCTTCTAATTCAGCCATAGTTAACACCTCGCTTTAAAGAAGAGGAGAATTTCAAAAAATATTTTTACAGTAGCAGGTTGACCTACTACTGTAAAAAGTATATATTATTATACTAAGTCATTGATTTTTTGAATTAATGCCTCTTTAGAAGTAAATCCAACCTGTCTACCAACATTATCTCCATCGTTAAAAAAGACTATATTGGGAATACTGTTTACTTGATACTTGCGAGCTAAATTTTGATTATTGTCTACATTTACTTTAGCAACTTTTAATTCTCCTTCATTCTCCTCAGCTAATTCTTCTAATACTGGAGCAATCATCTTACAGGGACCACACCATGGTGCCCAAAAATCTACTGCAACAGGTACATCAGAATTTAATACTTCCTCTTTAAAGTCATCACTACTAACTTCAATAACATTTTCACTCATCTAAATCACTCCTCTATAAGTATTTATTTTTAAATATTAGCCCCCACCCAGAGGGCACGGTTTAATTATATGACTCTTTTTCTAAATTGTCAAGTTAAGTCGTAAAAAAGGCATCTGGATACAGACACCTTTTCTCTAACTTATTCATTGATTTTCTTTTCTATTAATTCTTTTAATTTAATCATAGCCTCTTCTTCATCTGCGCCTTCAGTCTTAATAGTAATCTTAGTACTTTGACTAATTCCCAAACTCATAATCCCCATAATACTTTTAGCATTAACCTCTTTATCATCTTTTATAATAAAGATACTAGATTCAAACTCATTGGACTTCTGTACAATTAAAGAGGCAGGTCTAGCATGAATCCCAGTCCTATTCGTAATCTCTACCATTTCTTTTTGCATAAAACCATCTCCTTTATTCAGAATTAAATACTATTAAAAGTAATATATTTCAACTTAATTATATATGAATTAATTAAGTTATATTCAATATGATTAATTATTATTTTAAATATAAATATGTTTTATCTAGAACACACCTTTGATTTTACACTTTTTTATTAAATTTATCAATCATTAATCTAAAAAATAAAAGCAGGAACATAATGTACCTGCTTTTATAGTCCTAACCTTTTACTGATTACTTTAGCTGTTACTTTAGTACTTTTAGACTCAAAATCACTCAGTTCGTGATTAAGAGTTGCTAGAATAATACCACCTAATATATCTCCTTGTTTCATAATCGGGGTAATAATTAAATTACCTAGTTCTTGATTTACTTTACTTCTAAAATCTAAACAGATATCTTCATCTTTAATACCATCTAAAAACTTTGTCTTTCTACTCTCCATAACTTTTTTGATTTTGTCCGATAAACTATGACCCTGATACTCTTTTAAATTAGAAGAAACTGCTACTATTCTATCTGTATCTGTAATCATTACATTAGCATCAGTAGTTTCTTCTAAAGTTTCAATATAGCCCGTTAAATCTTCTAATTCTCGCACTGGACTATACTTTTTTAAGACTACAGTATCTTTTCTGTCTACATAAATTTCCAAAGTATTACCATTATTAATCTGCATCTCAGTTCTTATCTCTTTTGGGATTACTACGCGACCTAAATTATCAATCTTGCGCACTATTCCTGTAGCTCTCAAAATACCCCTCCTCAATATCAAGCAGTTTAAAACTATATATTCAAATAAATATCTCTATTAATTAATTTTTCTTAAAATCAAATTATTTATTCATTTTTGTGAAATATAATTATTTTTTATAAATAAAATACCTCAATTCTATCCTATGCATAAAGCAAAAAAATAAGAAGTCTCACTATTTCAAAAAATAAAAAAATCGCCTCCCGGCAATTTGATCAGAATCAGAATGCAATTTAAAAGATAGAAGCTGGCTAAATAGCCAGCTTCTTTTAAAACTATTCAACTTTTTCAAACATATCCTTCCCTACGCCGCATAAAGGACAAACCCAATCTTCTGGTATATCTTCAAAAGAAGTTCCAGGTTCAACTCCACTATCAGGATCACCTTCTTCAGGATCATAAACATAACCACAGACTGTGCATTCATACTTATCCATAAGACTAAAACCTCCTTTTTTTAATAGAATTAATTAGTTTGAACCTCTCTACTCAAATAGATATTACTTAAATCATTTACTATATTCACAGTACTTAGCTTATAATTTTTTGTTCCCATCATTATTGATTAAGCTAAAAAACCTATAAGAGATATTTCAGTTAAGAGGTTCAACTATGGAACAAATAATCCCTTCCATAGCTTGAATTTATAGACTTTATTGACTAGCAGTCTACATTTTAGATTTTAGCATATTCTTTTAATCTTTGCAAATTGCTGTATTCATTGAACATCATTCATATTCAACTAAATAGAGTATTTAAGCATCATTTCTTTCTCTATTATTTAATAAATTTTGTAATTCATCCAGTAAAAACAAATTATGTTCTCTACTTTTAACTGCTAAACGAATAAAATTACTGTCTAATCCCGAATAAGTATCACAGTTACGAATTAAAATACTCTTTTGAGCTAGCTTCTTTTCTAATTTAGCAGCTGTCCAATCACTTGCAGTCAAATCTATAAAAATATAATTAGCTTCAGGATAATAAACCTCTAATTGAGCATAATTATTTAACTGTTGATATAAAAATTCTTTTTCTTGGGCAATAGCTTGTTTCGTTTCTTTTATATAATCTTGATCTTGGAGTGCTGCTTCTCCTGCTAATTGGGCCAAATAGTTAACATTCCACGGATCATGACTAGTGGCTAATTTATTAATCAATTCTTTATTTGCTGCTCCATAACCTAATCTTAACCCTGGAATAGCAAAAAACTTAGTTAAAGAACGCAGCACAAATAAATTATTATATTCTGCGACTAAATCAATGACTGTTATTTCTTCTGTCAAAAAATCAACAAATGCTTCATCTACTAATATATAAGTATCATGGCGAACAGCATAGTCAATTATCTCTTTTACTTCTGTTCTAGTTAAGAACTGTCCTGTAGGATTATTAGGATTACATAAACAGAAGATATCAACCTCATCTAATCGAGGTAATAATTTTTCTAACTGCAATTTAAAACCTTCTTCTCGCGTTAATTGAAATTCTTCAACCGTAGAACCGACGCTTTCTAATGCCTTTCTATACTCTGAAAAAGTAGGCGCTAATACTAGACCTCTACTTGGTTCTAATACTTTAGCTAATAAATAAATTAAGTCTACTGCTCCATTAGCAATCATTAAATTTTCCTTCTCCCCAGCTTCCTGTTGAGCTAAGGCTGATTTTAATGCTCGAGATTCGGGGTCAGGATAATTCTTAATCCCACTTAAGTTATTTTGTAATATTTTAATCACTGATTGCGGCGGTCCTAAAAAATTTATATTAGCACTAAAATCAACAATTTCAGCTGGCTTTAAATCATACTTCTGGGCTGCTGCTGTGATATTCCCACCGTGATCTTCTTCCATACTCTCATCTCCTTATCTCATACATTATATTTTTGCAAAATCATAAACTAGCTATTTATTACATTAACCAGCAGGAAAAAATTGCTGCTCATAGTGGTGAAGAACAGATTGAACTCAATACTCCAGCAGCTCAAAATAGTAAAATTACATTAAAGGAGCAAAAATACGTAAAATAGAACCTACTAAAGACTTATACCACTTTTGCTCTTTTAGGTTTTTCATTGACATTCTCTTACAAGCAGCTAAAGTAGTTAAAAAATCCTCTTTCATATCTTGAATACTGCTACACTCATAAAGCCAAACTCCACACTCAAAGTGAAGAAACAAACTTCTATAATCCATATTAATTGTCCCTACCACACCATAATTATCATCAGCAATATATGTCTTAGAATGAATAAAACCTGGCTCATACTCATAGATCTTAACTCCACTGGTTATTAAAATTTCATAATAAGACCTTGTTACAAGATGAACATACCATTTGTCAGGAATATGAGGAGTGATGATTCGCACATCAACTCCTGCTTTAGCAGCTGATGTCAAAGCAGTTATCATTTCATTATCTAAAATCAAATAAGGAGTTGTAATATAAATATAATCTTCAGCTTTATTTATCAAATTAAGGTAGACCATTTCTCCCACTGCTTCATTATCTAAGGGACTATCCGCAAATGGCTGTATATAGCCGTCCTTATTGCTTTCTTGAGACGAAGAACTATCGGCCTTATACTGATCAATATTTTCCTCAATTCCTGTTAAGTGCTGCCACATAGATAAGAACATGACCACCATATTCCACACTGCTGCACCTTGCAGCATAATTCCAGAATCCTTCCAATGTCCAAATCTATCAATTTTGTTAATATACTCATCTGCTAAATTAATCCCACCAGTAAAAGCAGTTTCACCATCAATCACAACAATTTTACGGTGATCACGATTATTATGTTTGATTGATAGAATTGGAAATAAAGGATTAAAGACTGCTACTTTAATACCTTGTTTTTTTAATCTTTCATCATATTTATAAGGCAGAGTCTGGAGGCAGCCCAAGTCATCATAAATAAGTCTTACCTCTACTCCATTTGCAACTTTCTTAACTAAAATATCAAGGATAGTATCCCACATCTTTCCTTCAGCAATAATGAAATATTCAAGAAAGATATACTTTTCAGCTTTTCTTAATTGCTTCTTTAATTCTTTAAAATTTTCCTCTCCACTTTTTAAATACGTAGCCTCAGTATTATAATAAGGAGGATACTTAGCATAGTTTTGAATATATCTTACCTGCTGGGCAGCAAATTTATTTTTAGATTCAATTTCTTCAATAACTGCATCTCTCTTATCTAATAAATTTTCAGTTTGTTCATTTATTGATTCTAATTTTTTCTTAGACCTTCTGCCTAACTTACTGCCACCAAATAGCAAATAAAACAAACCTCCAAAAACTGGAAATAACAAAATTGG